>JAGROF010000040.1 GCA_020440405.1 Chlamydiia bacterium | reverse complement strand
CGAGGTGTTTGATTTGGTCTTGGTCATCGTAACCGATGACCCCTTCGGTGAGGCTAATTTTGCGCTCGATGAGAGCATGTATATGCTCCTCAATGGTATGTTTATTAACCATTTTAAAGACTTGAACCCCACGGTTTTGCCCAATCCGGTGGACACGGTCGGTGGCTTGGTTTTCTTTAGCAGGGTTCCACCACCGGTCATAATGGATGACGACGGAGGCAGCGGTAAGATCTACCCCCGTTCCTGCCGCTTTTAAGGAAGCGACAAAGACTTCACATTCGGGATCTTCTTTAAATTTCTGGAGCTGCTTCTTGCGGTCTTGGGTGGAGCCACGGATGGTGGCGTATCCGATCTTATGGTCTTTCAGGTACCGCTCAATGAGGGACATCATATCGAGGTACTGAGAAAAGACGACAAGTTTCTGTCCACTCCCTCGGGTTTCCTCCAGAAGTTCGACAAAAAGATCCCACTTCCCACTTTCATATTTTTCGTAATTCTTAAAATCCTTGTTGATCAGACAGGGGTGGTTACAGACTTGTTTCAAGGTATTGAGGAGAGCAAAGATGTGCATATAGGGAACATCTTTGTTGGGATTCGCAATGTCTTTTAGGAGCATATCTCGGGAGCGATTGACGGTTTCTGTATAGAGTTTACGCTGATCTTCAGACAGGAAGGAATAGGCGATCTCTTCAATTTTTTCGGGAAGGTCATCGAGAACATCACTCTTTTTCCTCCGCATGACAAAGGGGTGGATCAGGCGGGACAGGAGCATGCGCTTTTCCTGATCGTGCATCTTTTCAATGGGATTAATAAAGAGCTCTCGGTATTGCGTTATTGGAGGCATGTAGCCAGGGAGAACAACATCAAAGAGTGCTTTCAGCTCCAGAAGGCGGTTCTCAATCGGTGTTCCCGAAAGTCCCACTTTAGATTTCGCCCGAATCATTGAAAGGGCGTGGTGGGTTTGGGACTGAGCATTTTTGGCAATTTGGATTTCATCGAGGATCGCCACATCAAAATCGATCATCGACAGTTCTTCCCGCTCACTCCTCAGGGTTCCATAAGAGGTGAGTAAGATATCTGCTTTATAGTTGAAAGATTTGAGGGTCCGCTGCGTACCGTAAAAGACGACAACGTTCATATCGGGCAAGAATTTTTCCAGCAGGTCTTCCCAATGGTAGATGACTGAAGTGGGGCAAACAACGAAAAATTTTTTCTTTTTCTCCCCTTCGGCATTTTTTGCAGCAGCTAAAAGGGCCATGGCCTGATGGGTTTTTCCAAGACCCATATCATCACAAAGAAGACCTGAAAGCCCGTAAGAATAGAGGAACCATAGCCATTTTACTCCCACTTCTTGGTAGGGACGCAAGGTGCTTTTAAGCCCTTCGAGATTCAAAGTATCTTTCGTTTCAAAAGCGTCCAACTCTTCGAGAAGGGCCCGTGTTTTTTGTGCCCTTTCTGTCTCTTCTTTGGGTGGCTCCACATGTTCCAATGTCCTGAGGCGCATCCACTGGAGCGTAGAAAGGGTCAGAGTGTCTTCGTCAATTTTCCCCGCTTCTCGGAGCCAATTAAAGCGCTGGTCTTTAAAAAAGAGTAACCCCGCCTCGGTAATGGCATAGGAGCGGTGGCGATCTATCGCTTCTTTAATGGTGCTCAAGCTCTCCTCTCCAAACTCACTCACATAGGCGAGTGCTACCTCCCATTGTTTATCTTCTGTTTTGTCAATGGCATTGACTTTGAGCGTCAAGTTATGGGGCCGCTTTAACCGCCGATCAATTTTAATGATAAAGGGTTTGAGCTTGGTCAGTTCCACTGTGATGAAAAGAGGTTCTCCCGCTTCGTCGATGTGGACAGCCTTTCGGTACTTTTCCGGCAGACGTGCTGCAAGAGGAATCTCACTAAATCCCTCACCAGGAACAAACGCATAATCTCCATAAAAATGCACTTCGCGTCCCTGGTACGCTGGGTGGTAAAAATATTCAGGTTCAACACAAATGTGTCCTTTGTCATTGATGGAGATATTGAGACCCGCTTTTTCCAAAGGACATGTCGAACTGAAAAAATTCTTAATTTGCTCGAGCTCTTCTTGATTCTCGTGGATGAAAAGGGGAATCTCCCGCGCTTTGATCGGTTTGCTGGGAGAAATATTCCCCAACCCTCGCGCCCGAACTTTCCGATAAAACCCTTTCCCCTTCATGTAGAGCCAATCTCCAAAATCTAGGATATCTTCATTTCCCTCAAATGTTCCCGATTCACTTTCGAATGTCAGCGTCTTCAAGTCAAATTCATATGTCAAACGGAACTCTACATTGGAAAGATGGATTTGGAATCCTTCATGCTCATTGAGCCAAAGACGGTGCTCATTGATAAAGTCTCCAATTTTCTCTGCAGGAATGGTGGTTTCCACTTGATCAAAGCGCATCTCTTTAAAAGGATAAAATCCCTTCCCTTCTAAATAAACCCAAGACGCAAAGAGGGCAGATCCCTCCTGCTGAAGGTCTCCTTTTTCAAACACATAACAGACGATGTGGAGCTGCTTCTTGTCATCGAAGTAAAGATCATAAGAAGGGGTAACGAGATCTCGTGAAAGGATCGCTCCTTCCAGATACTTTTGAACCGCTTTGAAATTTTGCTGCAGAAAATCCCCAAGTTTCTTCTGAGGGATCACTTTCTTCTTCAACAAAGGACTCGTCGTCGCAGGGAAAAACCCACTTTCAGGATAGTATTCCCAATCATCAACTTTTACCATCCCCTTTCCCCGTTTCTCTTCAAGCGGCTTGGCAGAGATATGCAGCTCTTTCAAAGCGGGATCGTAATGCATCTTTTGCACTTTCACATCCCGAAACTCATGGACAGGAAGGGGAGATTTAACATAGCGCAAAGAGGGAATGATCTCCTTCCAATTGACTTCTGCAATATAGAATTGAAACTCTAAATCCTGAAAGGTAATGGTGACTCTCTTAGGAAGGGTATGCTCCGAAGCACTAAATTCAATGGAATAGGTTTGATCAAACTCATCTGCAAGGATCATCCACTTGGCTAAATCAGACCAAAACGAAAGCTCATATTGCAGCGCTTGCGTTGGGGTTCCTCGCTTCCAAAGAGCGAGTTCTTCTGCAGGAAGATTCGAGAACTTTAAAGATGTCTCTTCGGTTTCCACCACCCGATCGAAGATCATTTCATTTAAAAGGGCTTTCCCTCTTTCCGTCTTGATCTTGATCGAAAAAAGAACTTCTCCCCCTTCCGCTGTTGAAATGTACTCCTTTTCTCCTTTCTTCTTTAAAGTCGCTGCATCTGCTCCATGCCGCTTAAATGCCATAAGACAAAGCTTATTCCAAAAGGAGTCTTCAAATCGTACATGTAACGGCTCCTCCCCATCCACTTTGAGAACAGCGGCGGCAAGGTGGGGACAGGATTGATGCTTTTCAGCCTCTTCACAGGTACAAAACGCATCTTTGACTTCTCCTTCATCCCCTAACTGCAAAAAGGGCCAGAACTCTTCTCCACTTTTAGGATCATGCACTTCAACCTGATAGGTCCCTCCAGAAAAAACGATGCTCTTGACATCACCTCCCTGAATCAAGGCTTCTCCTTCAGATTGGTGCTGGGGTTGAAAGGATCCCTGGGTCACAATGCTTTTAATACCTCTTCTGGTGGATGGTAGTCATAGCCTAAGTCATGAGCAACAGGCTCATTCGTTACCTTTCCAAGACATACATTTAGCCCAGGAAGAAACAACGGATCCCTGAGAAGCGCTTCTTTATATCCCAAATCAGCCAAGCGCAGGGCATAAGGAAGGACGCTATTGGTTAAGGCAACAGTCGCAGTACGTGCACAAGCCCCTGGCATATTTGCCACGCAATAGTGCACCACATTATCCTGCACGAAAATCGGATCCGAATGCGTTGTGGGACGCGACGTTTCGCAGCATCCCCCCTGATCAATGGCCACATCGACAATCACCGATCCATGCTTCATCTGCTTCACAAGCCCCTTTGTAATCAGCTTAGGGGCGACCTTGCCAGGAATCAAAACCGCACCCACCACAAGATCTGCTGCAATCACCTCAGATTCAACCGTTGCAGGCGTGGAGTAAAGGGTTCTTGCCTTTCCAGCAAAAAGATCATCAAGCTCCCGGAGGCGATGAAGATTATTATCCAGAATGGTCACATCAGCCCCGAGCCCTACGGCCATTTTGGTCGCATTGGTTCCCACAACTCCACCGCCAATCACGACAACCTTTCCAGGAGACACTCCAGGTACCCCTCCCAGAAGGACCCCCCGGCCTCCACTGGCCATGTGGAGCGCATAAGCCCCCGATTGAACAGCAATCCGCCCCGCCACTTCACTCATGGGAGTGAGCAACGGAAGATGTCCTTTATGATCCATAACCGTTTCAAAAGCAATCCCCACCACTTTCTGCTCTAATAACGCCTTGGTTTGATTAGGATCTGGAGCCAAGTGAAGGTAACAAAAAAGAATCTGGTTTTCTCGCAAAAGAGGAAACTCCGCAGGTTGCGGCTCTTTCACCTTAATGACCATGTCTGCTGCATAGACTTCTCGAGGCCCAGGAACAATGGTTGCACCCACCTTCTTGTAATCCTCATCCTCAAACCCAATTTTACTTCCTGCTTGCGTCTGAATCAGAACTTCATGTCCTGCTTTCGTGAACGTCTTGACCATTGCAGGAGTGGCCCCCACACGGTATTCATGATCTTTGACTTCTTTAGGAATCCCGATCTTCATTGTCTATAGTCCCCATTGTAAACATGATAGGTGTCTCCAGACATGGTGATTCCTACCAACATTTTGTTTTCAGTTGCTATGTTGAACTCCAGTTGCTCTCCACTTCCAAAGATGACTTTGACGAGGCCAGAGAGTCCAAACCGATGCCATGCAGCCATACATACAGCTGTGGCACCACTCCCACAAGAAAAAGTTTCTTCTTCTACACCTCTTTCAAATGTGCGCATTGTGAGAGTTCCAAGGGGATCTAGTGTAGCATAATTGATATTTACTCCTAAATCAGAAAAACGCGCCCGAGCCTCCAAGTCAAATCGGGATAAATCATCTGTAAAAGTGACAAAGTGAGGCACACCAACTTCAAGAAGTAATCCTGCATCATTTTCTTCTAGGATTTTTGGAATTCCCATCTCCACAGATACACTTTGGGAATGGATTGTGCAAACGTAGCTTTTCTTCCAGGTTTCGATGAGAAATTCATCACCTGCTTCCCCTAAGTCCTTTAAAAACCGCACCAAACACCGAAGCCCATTGCCACACATTTCTGCTTCCGACCCATCAGCATTGAAGATCTGCATGGCATATCTTCCCTCTGCTCCAGAACGGAGAAGAACCACTCCATCGGCCCCTACCCCATACTGGCGGTGACAAAGCTTTCGGATCATACTGGAATCAAGGGAAACCCTTTTGTCTCGATCATCGATTAAGATAAAATCATTCCCCGTTCCATGGTATTTGGAAAAGGATAATGTCATGCGCCTTACTCAAAGCCAAGGTCTTGATAGGACGAAACAATCCCATCCAAGAGCCCAAAATCTTTTGCTTCATCGGCACTCATCCAAGTGTCCCGATCAATTGTTTTTTCAATAAGCTTCGCATCTTTTCCCGTCGAATTGGCATAAAGATCAACGATTTGTTTCCGGGTTTTGATGATCTCTTTAGCTTGGATTTCTAAATCCGTCGCCTGTCCTCGAATTACCCCTGAAATAAGAGGCTGGTGGATCATGATCCGCGCATTTTTTGTTGCATAGCGCTTTCCAGGAGCTGCTGCCAAACTAATGACAGATCCCATCGAAGCTGCAATCCCTGTAATCAACGTCGTAACAGGAGAGGTGATCATATGGATCTGATCCCAGATAGCAAAACCCGAGTCTACAGATCCGCCTGGAGAATTGATCACAAAAAGAATCGGCTTCCCAGGATTTGTATGCTCTAGGTACCACAGTTTGCGAATCGCATCCTTTGCACTTTGGTCAGTCACCGCAGTGGAAAAAAAGATCCTCCTTTTACTAAGAAGAATTTCCTCAATCTTCGTATCAAAAGGCTTTGAGGATTCCTTTTCATCTTCGTCTTCTTCTAATCGGATCGGAGTCGTCACAATTCTATCCTTGGGTTATATCATTAATTTTTGCGTCTCATCGAGGACGGAAAGCTCCGGATAAAGAGGAAAGTCTCCCAGTAAAAGAGCAATTTCCTGCTGCACTTTTTCAAGGATAGTTCCGTCAATATTCACCTTGGCTTTACTCGGGCTTCCAGTGCGTTCAACAATGCCTGCTTTTGATGCTTTTAACAGATCCACCATTAAATCGGCAATCTGTCGCATTTCTTCTTCTCCCATTCCTCGAGAGGTTAAAGCCGCAGTGCCCATCCGGACTCCAGACGTATACCAAGCGCCATTTACATCATTGGGAATCGTGTTACGATTCACCGTCATCTTGGCTTCAATCAGCGCCGTCTCAGCCTGACGTCCCGTCAAGCCAAAGCTCTCCATCACGTCTGCCACAACGAGATGATTATCCGTTCCCCCCGTAAACAATTTAACTCCCCGCTTCACCAGTTGCTCTGCCATCGCTTGAGAGTTCGAGATCACTTGCTTGGCATATTGCCTAAACGCAGGAGACTTGGCTTCTCTAAATGCCACAGCCTTCGCCGCCATGACATGGGGAAGAGGCCCCCCTAAAACGAGCGGACATCCTTTATCAATGACTTCTCGGTACTCTTCTTTACAAAGAATCATCCCTCCCCGAGGCCCGCGCAAGGTTTTATGAGTTGTTGACGTCACGATATCAGCATAAGGAACCGGATCATACTCTCCCGTCAGAGCCTTTCCCGCAACTAACCCCGAAAAATGAGCCATATCTACAAGGAAAACCGCTCCACATTTATCCGCAATTGCCTTCATCTTTGCAAAGTTAACGAGACGAGGATACGCTGAATACCCCGCGACTAAAATCGTTGGCTTTTCCCGCATCGCCAGTTTTTCAATAGCCTGGTAATCCATCAGCTCCGTGCTCGGATCCACCCCATACGAGGTCGCCTGCATCATTTTTGAGGAAACATTATGCTTAAATCCATGAGTCAAATGGCCCCCTGCATCCAAAGCAAGCCCCATCATCTTCTGCTGCAGCATGAGCATCCGAATCCGCTCATACTCTTCAGGAGAGAGCTCATCCAGGCTCTTTTTCCCCAGACGCTCTACCTCTTTATTCTGCACCCGATGCACAAGAATCGCCCAGAAAGCCACAAGGTTGGCATCCGCTCCGGAATGCGGCTGCACATAGGCATGCTCTGCCTGATACAAACTTTTAAGATCCTCAACAGCCTGCGCCTCGATCTTATCCACATTCTCACATCCCGCATAAAAGCGGTGGAAAGGATATCCCTCACTATACTTATCAGTTAAAAGGTTCCCCATTGCTAGCTGAGTCGCTAGCGAAGAATAGTTTTCCGATGCAATCAGCTTCAGATGCGTGCGCTGATCTTGAAGCTCCTTGACAATCCCAAACGCTACCTCAGGATTTTCTTTCTGTAGGTGGTCCAAAGACGCCAGATACGCAATCGCTGCCGACTCTCTCTCCGTCTCCGGGACTTTCTCAAAATATCGCTTCAAATAACTCATTACAGGCTCATCTCCATCAGGTTCAACTCCCTAGTATGGCAGATTTCTATTAATCCTGCAACGCACTGTAAAAAATGAAGCAGGACAGGTAGAAACCTGTCCTGCTTTAACGTGATTGTTTGCTTTAGATCAAAGCGTTGATGACTACGCTCTTACTCTACATCAAAACTATCATAGAGCGCCGCAAACTCTGGGCTCACGAGCTCTTCTGCAGACTTAGGCTTTGGCTGTTGTAGAAGCGTCTCGAAAAGAGCTACTCTCTTGGGCGTATAACTACCGCCTTCTGCCATTTTTTGAGCTACCTCTCCAGCAGAGAGGTTCTGATAATCGATAGGGGTTTTATCTTCAGGGAAAAGCGTTGATCCAAACCCAATTGCAATGTTAGAAGGAGTCATTAGGTTTGTATCAGATTGTTTGGAAACCTTTCCTAAAGAGTCGAGAAGTGCCGAAAAAAGTACTTTTTCATCTTCGCTCAGCCCGTCTTCAAGAGCGTCAAGAACATCTTCTCGTGTCACATCTTCCTTTAAAGCATATTCTGTTTTTCCATCTGCGGTTTTTTTCTCCTCAAAGAGGTGTGCCGTTTTCTCAAATGCAGCACCATTTGGGAAAAGGGTAGTGCTTTGATCCCCTAAAGATGCTTTAAGAGTTGTAACGGCATCATTTCCATTGAGATTCTCTGGGAGGGGGTCGAACTGACGTCTCATCAGATCATTACTAACCTCTGCACGCCCTGATTCACGATAGATTCCTACTTGGCCTGAATGCTCGTTAATTTTTTCGATTAACCCTAGGCGGAAGGCCTGAAGCTGCAAAGGAGTTGGTTTTCCTGTAACAAAATTGTAAATCTTTGTATATAAGCTATCTAAAACCCCTCCGAGCGCGCTCGAAGCGCGATCACAGAGTGTTTTCTCTCCATGAACGTTTGAATCTTTATTGGCTTGACCCTGAAGGGCGTTAGCCTTATGATCTTCTGATCTAAAATCTCTAGTAACTGAAAATAAGTGAGTTGAAGGCCAATGTTGAGCCTGTATGATTAAACTTTGATCCATATTTTTCCCTTTTTTCCATATTCCCCCTTTATTTATAATTTATATTATAACACATAATTAATTAATATTAAAACAGCAAAAAGTTAAATAACTGACAATTAACTTTTTGTTTTTGTTTTATTTTAAAATTCCTGCGAAATGCCCGTTTATGAACCTATCCCATAATAAAGGGTTATTTGATTCCTTGAATTTTTGAGCAGGTCTTTTCTTAAATGACCCCTTTTAATCATTCATTATTAATAAGATATAAATCTTCTACACAAAATATACCTCTTTGGAGGAAAATGAGCTCATAGTAATTTCAGACTGGGTATAGCTCGGGGAAGTTACTAGCAACAATTGAACCTTTTGGTAGGTAAATATGTCTTATATGGACAACAAAAACAAAAACAACCCTCAACAGCAAAACAAACAATCTTCTTACTCTAATACATCCAAAGGGGCTAATCCTAAAGCGAAAAGCCAACCGCGCGGCCAACAACAACAATCCAAAAAGAAATAAGTCTTATTATTTTTTCTCAAAAAAGACATGCTTGGGGAAGCATGTCTTTAAAAACAGGGAGCGAGTTTTCACTTGAGAATTTTTGAGGAAAAAGGTAGCCTTGTAGACATAAGAAAACCTGAGAGAGACCTAAATGCACGAAGGACTAAAGCCACTACTTAATATTCAAGAACTTGATATAAAGATGATCCGCCTGATGCGCGTTAAAAAGCAAAGGCAAGGAGAGCTCAAGCAGATCGAGTCTCTCCGCACAGAACTTCACGAACAACTGAAACTTAAAGAAGAAGAAATCTCTGATCTCAACAAGCAGGTTAATTCCCTCGAGGAAAAAATCCAGGGGCTCACAGAAAAGTACAAAAAGCTCGAAACACAACAGTCGAGCGTTAAAAAGGTTGAAGAGTTCAACGCTCTTACCCAAGAGATGACAACTGTCGAACGGGAAAAAGTCGCTCTTGAAACCCAAACCTCTAACATCCTTGATAAAAAAGTTGCTGAAGAAGAGATCCTTGAGAAGATCAAGGAGAGTCTCTCTTCGACTGAAACCAATAGCCAAGAACTAGAGGTTGAAATCAAGGGAAGCATCGACAAGATCAATGAAGAGGGACAGCACCTCAAACAAGAACGGGATGCGATCATTGGAAATGCAGATCCTGAAACCTTAAAAATTTATGAACGTCTTCTTCGCAATAAAAAAGACCGCGTGATCGTCCCCATCGAAAATCGAACCTGTAGCGGTTGCCATATTGCCCTCACCCTCCAACATGAGAACCTCGTCCGGAAGGGAAAGGCTGTGGTCTTCTGTGAGCACTGCTCACGGATCCACTATTGGCAAGAAAGCGAAGCAGAGGGGGCAGCAGAGGCGCCTACACGTCGCCGCCGCCGCCGCACGGTCAAAGCTTAAAAATTCCTGATTGCAAATCAGGGTTAAAGAACTACGGAGCGGGATGCAATCGCTGTTAAGGAAGCACGGCTTCTTTAAGAGAGGAAAGTCCGGACTTCAGAGAAAAAGGTGCCAGCGAAAGGCTGGGGGCCGCAAGGCTACGGAAAGTGCAACAGAAAACAGGCCGCTATTCTTTTAAAGGGATAGATAGGATGAAAATGCTAGGTTTAAGACTTAGCCCTGGCGGTAGTAATACCCCGGAGAGGCAAACCCCACCTGAAGCAAGAAAAGAGTCTAATCTGTTTTTCGCAATGGGACTCTTTCAAAATCGCTTGAGGGTCTTAGCAATAAGGTCCCTAGATGAATGATTGCAACTCACAGTTTGTGGGTGACAGAATCCGGCTTACTCCCCATCCGGGAATTTGAGCGTCAACGTCTGTTGGCGCTTTTTTCTTCTGTAGCGTAATACCATTTATCAAAAATAAGTTGCAGAATTAGCGCT
>JAGROF010000039.1 GCA_020440405.1 Chlamydiia bacterium | reverse complement strand
CTTGGCTTCAACTTCTTCCCCAATTAGGCAGAGGTTGGGATGGGTACTTAAGGCACACTCCAAAGCGATATGAGAGGCAGAGCGCCCCATGAGTTTAATGAAGTGGGTGTACTTTTTGGCTGATTGAGCATCCCGCGCAATATTTCCAATCATTTCTGAATAGGTCGCTGTTGCGGTATGGAATCCAAAAGAGGTCTCCACATAAGGGTTTTTTAGATCGCCATCGATTGTCTTGGGAACACCAATGACCTTTGTTTGACACCCCTTTTCCAAGCACGTCTCTGCTAAAACCGCAGCGTTGGTGTTGGAATCATCTCCTCCAATTACAACAAGCCCATCGAGCTGCAACTTTTCAAAAACCGCTAGAGACTTTTCGAGTTGCTCTTCGGTTTCAATTTTTGTCCGCCCTGAACCAATTAGATCAAAGCCACCCTGATTGCGATAGTGAGCCAAAAGATCTTCAGACAGTTCCTGTATCTTCCCTTCAATAATTCCCGAAGGCCCATTCAAAAATCCGATCAATTGAGATTCAGGATGAAAGGTTTTGAGCGCATCGAAAAGCCCCGTGATGACATTATGTCCTCCTGCTGCTTGCCCTCCTGAAAGAACCACACCCACTTTTAATGCTTTTTTCCTTACCGCTTCGACCCGTTTCGGAACGAGCAGCGGACGCCCATACGTTTTAGGGAACCGCGCCTCGATATCTTTTGCATTGGCAACACATGTGGTTTCTCCTTTTCCCACAAACGAAATGGAAAAGAGGTCTTCCAATGTTTTGGGAAGAGGAGGCTTAAAGTGAAGGCGGTGTTTTTGCAGTGGCGTCATAGAAAAAAGTGTAGTGAATTTTTAATATGGTTGCAAGGGTTGATTTTCCAAGTTAAAGTGAGGAAATGAAATGGCTACTCTTTTTGATTCCAATCCTTGGCTGGTCCCTAGAAGACACCCCTTCCTTTTCCCGTTTCAAGCACCGGGAATATAAGGGGGTCGGATACGACAAGGGGTATACCTCGATTGATGTCCACCTCACATTTGCTGAGTTCCCAGGGTTTGTCACATTTTTCAATCCATGTGGCCATGTTTTCAATGATGGACGCCTTGCCTTTAACATAGGTCTGGGCGGAAGGGTGATTGCAGCAAATGAAAAATGGATGGGCGGAATCAATGTCTATTACGACTACCGCTCAAGCTCCACCCTTTCTCCTCAGCAATTGGGAGGAGGCGCAGAGCTATTTATTTCCGATTATGCCCTCCGCTTTAATGGCTATGCTCCGATTGGAACGGTGAAACAAACAGAAGGGAGCCGTGCTGCCGCTGCTCTCGCCAATCTTCAAGGCGAAGTAGAAAAAGAACTTCTTAAAGGAGATCACTATGTTTTTTGGGGGGCAATTGGTGCCTACTATTTAACGGGACGCGCTTACCAAAACCATGACTTTGGAAAAGCGTGGGGTTCAGACATCCGCCTCACAGCGCTCCTCTGGAAATGGGTAGAAATTCTCTTTGAGACAACCTACGATCGCATCTACCATTTCACATTCCAAGGGATGCTGGCCCTAAAAATCCCTTTCGGCGGCAAACCGACCAAAACACAGGCCCCTTTTGACCTCTACCAACCTGTCAAACGGCGAGAGATCATCCCCCTTGAAAAAAAACACCTATGATTTCTTTTCTTTTTTGAGATGGAACTGAAGATCATCTTTCGGATAGAGGAAAACGAGAAGAATGGTTCCTGCAACAATGAGGATAAAGCCGATTACTTCTCCCATTTTGACGGCCTGCCCCCAGATAATATATTGAATCACCGCTCCAAAAATGAAGCTCAGATAGATAAAGGGGCTGATTAAGCGCATCGGCGCAAATTTTGCTGAAAAGGTGAGCGCCACTTGAAAAATTGCGCCAAAAACTCCTGCTAAAACAGCATATGTTAAACTCCTTGGCGTATAGACTGCGTTAGGGTCTGGGAAAAGAAGCAAGACAATTGTCGCAACAATGACTCCAATTGCAAAATAATAGAGCGTGATCCGTTCCCAGGGTTCTGTGTAGTTAAGGATCCGCATAGCAATAACAGCAATCGCCGCAACAATGGCTCCAAGAAGCGGAATTAAGACCAAGGGATCAAAAAGCTCTTTTCCAGGGTGAAGCACAATGAGAAGTCCCAAAAAAGCAACACTCAGCCCCCACCACAGACGCTTTAAAATTGTAATCTTGAGCCATACCCTTGAAATCAAAGGAACAAATAGAGGAAAGGAATAATAGATTAACGTACCTGTTGCTAGGGTAAGGAGGGTAATACTATAGTAAAAACAATAGATTGCCGCTACGCCTGCTAAGGACCGAATAAGATGATGACCAAATCGTTTGGTTTGATAAAGCTCTTTTCCCTTTTCTGTCTTGGGGGAAATCAAGATCCACCCAATAAGGAGAATAAAATTTACAGCAGTGCGGGAAAAGCAGATAAAGTTGGTGCTCAAATCAGGAGAGGCAAGCTTCACAAACATGGCTTGAATTGCAAGAGCAACGGTTGCCAGGATGACGGTAAAAATCCCTAGCCCCAATCTCTTTTGAGGTCTTTGATCCGCTTGAATCATTTCTTTTCCTTTTTGGGATGGAACTGGAGATCATTTTTTGGATAGAGGAAAACAAGGAGGACGGTTCCTATTAGGATCAGTAAAAATCCAAGGATCACTCCATGAGGAACGGTGTCTCCCCAGATCAGGTATTGGATAATCGCTCCAAAGACAAAGCTCAGATAGACAAAGGGGCTGGCAAGACGCATCGGGGCAAACTTCCCGGCGATCGTGAGAAGGATCTGGAAAACTGCGGCGAAAAATCCGGCAAGGAAGGCAAAACCTAAGCTCTTATCGGTATAAATTTCCTGGGAAGATGGAAAGAGAAATAAGACAATGGCGGTGACAACTACGCTTAATGTAAAATAGTAAGCAGTAATGGTTTCCCAAGGTTCAGTATAGCTAAGTGTCCGAACAGCCACTATGGCCGTTCCCGCAAACATGGCACCGATTAAAGGAACAATGACCATGGGATTAAAGAGATGTTCTCCCGGACGCAAGACAAAAAGGAGCCCCAAAAAGGCGATCCCCAGTCCCCACCATAGACGGTGGACAAACTTGACCCGGAGCCAAAGGCGACTTGCCAAAGGAACAAACAAGGGAAACGAGTAAAAGATGAGGGTTCCGGTAGCAAGAGAAAGCTTTGTAATGCTGTAGTAAAAGCAAAAAAGGGCCGCGACTCCAAACACCGATCTTACGGCATGGTGAGAGTAGGCTTTGGTAGCAAAGAGCTTTGAAACTTTAGGAGCTGTAGGAGAGAGAAAGACCCAGACAAGAAGCATTGCCAGATTCACAAATGAGCGGGCAAAACAGAGGAAATTTGTGCTTAAATAGGGGGAAGCAAGCTTCACGAACATTGCCTGTATTGCCAAAGTGAGGCTCGCAAACACCATGATTAGAATGGCGAGCCCAATCCTCTTTTTCGGCCTTTCAAGATGTTGAATCATTGCCTTTTTTCTCTTTTGCTTATAATATTCATCTATACAGAAAAAGGAGACAAATGGCAAAAAAATACATTTTCATGACAGGGGGCGTTGTCTCTTCCCTAGGAAAGGGACTCGCATCGGCCTCGATTGGCATGCTCCTCGAAGCTCAGGGCCTCAAAGTGGCCATGATGAAGCTCGACCCCTATCTGAATGTCGATCCGGGAACGATGAATCCCTTCCAGCATGGCGAGGTGTATGTCACAGACGATGGTGCAGAAACCGATCTGGATCTGGGCCATTACTACCGCTTCACTAACTCCCCTCTTTCGAAAGCGAGCAATGCCACCTCTGGGCAGATTTATGAAACAGTGATTAAGCAAGAGCGGCATGGTGACTATCTAGGCAATACAGTTCAAGTCATTCCTCATGTCACCGATGAAATTAAAAAACGGATTGATCAATGCGCCCACCAGGAAAAAGGGATCGATGTCGTCCTTGTAGAAATTGGAGGAACGGTTGGAGATATTGAGTCTCAGCCCTTTTTAGAAGCGATTCGACAACTGCGCCAAGAACGCCCTGAGGATTGTCTCAATGCGCACATGACCTACGTCCCCTTCCTAAAAGCTGCAGGGGAGGTGAAAACCAAGCCCACGCAACACGCTGTTCAACAGCTGCAACGTATGGGAATTTTTCCTGACTTGATTCTGTGCCGCTCAGAAGATCCCTTGGAAAAAGAGGTAAAGGATAAAATTGCTCTGTTTTGCAACGTTGCAAAAGAAGCTGTTGTCGAGCAAGTCGATATGAAAGAAACAATCTATAAGCTTCCACTCACCATGGTGGAGCAAAAACTCGATAAGCAGCTCTGCAGTCTCCTCAACCTCAAATGTAAACGGACCCACATTTCTCCTTGGGAAAAGATGATCCATACCCTCTCCCACCCTAAAAAAACTGTTAAAGTGGGGCTGGTCGGAAAATACATCCAGCACCAAGATGCCTATAAATCGGTTGTAGAAGCTCTTTGCCATGGAGGAATTGCCCATGGGGTAAAAGTTGAGGTGTGTGGTTATGATGCGGAACAAACAGAAGCCATCGATGGGTGTGATGGCTACCTCATCCCCGGAGGGTTTGGAGAACGGGGATTTGAAGGAAAGGTCCGTGTTGCCACCTATTGTAGAGAAAATAACATTCCCTATTTTGGCATCTGCTTAGGGATGCAGGTCCTTGTTGTGGAATTTGCAAGGTCGGTCTTGGGTCTCAAAAAGGCCAACTCCACTGAAATGGACTCCGATACCCCTGATCCCATTATTTCCCTTTTAACAGAGCAGGAAGATGTCACAAACTTGGGGGGGACCATGCGGCTGGGAAGCTATCCCTGCACTCTTCTTCCTAAGAGCAAGGCGTATGCCGCCTATAAGGAGAAAAAGATTACAGAGCGGCACCGCCACCGCTATGAGTTTAACAACGCCTACAAGGAAGAATGCGAAGAAAAGGGACTCTTGGTTTCGGGAACTTATGAATTTCTCTGCGAAATTGCAGAGCTCAAAAATCACCCCTGGATGTTAGGGGTTCAGTTTCATCCCGAGTTTCAGTCAAAACCCATTGCTCCTCATCCCCTCTTTAGTGCTTTTGTCGGAGCCATGCTCCATGGGTAGAGTTCTCGGCATCGATTTTGGAATGAAACGGATTGGGATCGCTCGCTCTGATCCAATGAAAATGATCGCCTCCCCTTTAAAAACAATTGTCGCAGGAAAAACCCTTGAAGAAACCGCTGATCTGGTTGTCAAGGAATGCAATGATGTCGAAACGATTGTGCTTGGACTACCTCTCCTTCTTTCCGGAGAAGATAGTGACACAACAACACGGGTCAGAGAGTTTGCTGCCATCTTAGAAAAAAAGAGTGGATTGCCTCTTATCTTATGGGACGAACGTCTCACCTCTAAACAGATAGAAAAGCTCATGATTGAAGACAACGTCAGCCGCAAGAAGCGGACACAACATCTCGACACCTTAAGTGCCACACTGATCTTACAAAACTACCTGGATGGAGTGTCTCATGGAAGCGGATGAACTCTATGACAAACTGAAATCCATTAATGTCGACAACCCCCTCTGCACCTATACGCGAGAGCGCTGCGAGCGACTCATTCCTTTAGTCAACGAAATCCTAGCACTCAAAGAAGAAAAAGAGGCCTTGATCCTAGCCCACTCCTACGTGCACCCCGATATTTTATATACCGTAGCAGATCATGTGGGAGATTCCTATGGGTTGGCATTAGAAGCTAAAGAGACGTCAAAACAGATGATCGTTTTCCCTGCTGTGCGCTTCATGGCAGAAACCGCAAAGATCCTGAACCCCGAGAAAGTGGTGATCGACCCCAATCCTAATGGGGGGTGTTCCCTTGCTGGTAGCATCACGGGAGAGGAGGTGCGCCGCTTAAAAGAGCAATTCCCCGATCATACCTTTGTGTGTTACATCAACACCACAGCTGAGGTGAAAGCCGAATGCGACGTTTGCGTCACCTCTTCCAATGTGACAAAAATCATCAAAAACCTTCCAAATGACAAAATCTATTTCCTTCCCGATAAACTGATGGGGCAAAATGTAAAAAATGCTTTAGGAGGGGCAAAGGAAATCGAGGTCTACAACGGAAGCTGCTATGTCCATGAAGAGTTTAGCTGCAGCGAAGTCGATGCACTGCGTAAAACCTACCCCAATCTCTCAGTACTCGCTCATCCCGAATGCACAGAATCTGTCGTTCAAAAAGCTGATGTGGTAGGTTCCACCAGCCAAATTGTCAACTATATCAAAGACCATGAAAGCGATGAAAACCCTTTTCTAATTCTCACAGAGTGTGGAATTGCTTCTCGATTGCAGGTAGAGCATCCTAACCTCCAGCTTGTGGGATCATGCATGATGTGCAAATACATGAAGTCAAATAGCTTGGAGGGCATTCTGTCCGCCTTGAAAAATCCCCGTCAGGTGATTGAAATCGACCCTGCGGTTCAAGAGCGTGCTCTTGCTTGCGTCAATGCAATGTTTATGTCTTTATCACAATGTGTTTGATATTGGTCCGGTTCCACGTGTAGGTAATATGAACGCGCCCATCGCTGGTTTGGATAATTGCCGGATAAGAATAGGACCCCGGTCCTGATTCCAATGTAAGGACCATTTCCCAGGTTTCTCCCCCATCTTCAGAAACCGCTAAATTGATCGGTGTTCTTGCTGTTTGAGAATGGTTATAGACTAAGAAAATCCGTCCATCATAGAGGCGGATAGCGTCAATGCCTGAATTGGGGTTGGGAAGTTCTATGGGCTCTGCGGAAGACCAACTTTTTCCTTGGTCATGTGAAATAGAGCGGCAGATATACCCAATCTGATGGGAACGGGCCAGCAGCATTAAGGTGTGATGTGCTGCATGAAAAAGGGTCGGCTGGATGATTCCAAAAGGCTGGTCAGAAGCAGTAATTGGCCCCCGTTTTTCCCAGGTCTTTCCCCCATCGGATGTCTCGTCGATCCAACAGCCCCATGCTAAAAAACTCTCGGTAGAGCTTCCACACAAAAGGGTCCCATTTTCCAAAAGAAGGGGTTTGTTTTTAATCGGACCTAAGACTCCTGCTGGCAAAATTTCTGGAGCGCTCCATGTCTCTCCTTGATCTTTTGAGCGGGTGAGAAAGGTAGACCAGTTCTGAGGCCTTTTTCCTTGGCGATAGAACAGAAGCACCTCGTTTGAAGGAAGGGTGAACAGGACGGGGTTCCAACACGGCATTCCCTTGGATTGAATGAGCATTCGAGGAGGCTGCCATCCATCTTTCCCTTCGACAGAAAGATAAATCGATGTATCAGGAGCCCCTTCTTTTGTTCCTGCAAAATAAGAAACCACGAGACCTTGAGGGGTTTCAATAAGCGTGGAGGCATGACAAAACGTAAAAGGGGGATCCTTCAAGATAAATTCTTCTTTTTCAACGGCGATTTCATGCCCTGAAAGAAGGGAAATGCAAGCCAAAAATAGAAAAATCCAACGTAACATGCTATTCTCCTAAAGATTCTGAAGGCAAATAGGAGCAGGGCATAATCCGATACCTTTGCACCTTCCCATCTTTTCTTTTCTCAACAACAGTAAACTCTCCACTTGCCAAACGGTGATCATAGCTAGAACGCCGCTTTTCAAAGGCAGCAGGAAGAATGAGTCTTCCTCCTGGTTTGAGTTGGTCAATGAGTGCCTGAGGAATCCCCTGGCACATAAATCCCACATGAATGATGTCATAGGGCGCCCCAGGAAGGTATCCCTGTTCCCCATCTGTTGTGATGAGTGTGATCTGCTCGGCTAATTGGGGAACATGGATTTGAAGGGTTTGCTCTGCTCTTTGCGTGAGCACTTCATGATACTCTAGACCATACACCTTAGCTTGAGGAGAAAGATAGGCAAGCGCTGCAGCAAGATACCCCGACCCTGTTCCCACATCGAGAATACTTGTCGCTTCCTTAAAAAGGTCGCGGCTAAGTTCGAGAGCCCACACATGCATATGGGGAGAAGAGATGCATACCTCACATCCAATATCGATTGCTGCATCAAAATAAGGGGTATTCAAACAAAACCAGGCACGATCAACCACTCTTAAAGCCTGTTCGATAGCAGGAGTTTCCAGAATATGCGCGTCCTTCAAACTTTGAATCAGCTCCTCGTTAGAAAGCGCCTTCTCAAATGTCGAGGGCTTGACTTCTGCTTGGGGGAAGATCACAAGAGGCCATTTTCCCAAAGGAAGTGAATGATCCAAGACCCGTACTTTCACGTGATTTCCCTGAATCGCTTGGATTTCTCCACGGTAAACTCCTCCCTTCCAAGGAATGGAACAGCTTCCCCCCAATCGGAGGTTTCTCATTCGCTCTAATCGCTTATCGAGATCTGACACATTTTCTCCATAGATAACTGAGCAGCTTAAGATAAAAAGAGCAATGATAAATTGGTACATTTTTTTCTCCTTACGGTAAGTACCATATGGGCTTTGGGATTTTTTTTCATGAACAATATTTCTGCTAGATTAAAAACGTTTCTTCACTTAAGTTTAGGGAATGGTAGACGAAAAAACACATCCCTTTGAAGAGCCCGGTCAAACACTGAGAAGCTTGGACCCTTGTGTTGTTGTTATTTTTGGAGCAACGGGTGATTTGACAGCACGCAAATTGATGCCAGCGCTCTATAACTTAAAGCGAGAAGGGCAACTTCCGACAAACTTTGCCTGCTGCGGTTTTGCCCGGCGGGAAAAGACCGATGAGGTGTTTCGTGAAGAGATGAAAAAAGCGGTAAGCGAACACTCCCGTGTCAAACCTATCGAGGAAAATATCTGGGAAGCTTTTCATTCCCAACTGTTTTATCATCAATCTGAATTCGACGACGATGCGGGATACGAAAGATTTGCCAAGCATTTAGCAGAGCTGGATTCCCAAATAGGAACGCGAGGAAACCGCATCTATTACCTCTCCACACAGCCTAGCTTTTTCCCCACAATCATTGAAAAACTTAAAAAGCACAAGCTCCTCTATGACCACCAAGAAGAGGGAAAGTGGTCACGCGTGATCATCGAAAAACCCTTTGGTCACGACTTGTCATCAGCTCTTGAGCTTCAAAAAAATTTGATGCAACACCTCAGTGAAGAGCAGCTCTACCGGATCGACCACTACCTGGGAAAGGAAACTGCACAAAACCTCTTAGTCTTCCGGTTTGGGAATTCGATTTTTGAAAACCTTTGGAATCACCGTTATATCGACCACATCCAATTTACCGTTGCCGAGGATATTGGCATTGGAACACGTGGGCGTTTCTATGAGGAGCAAGGGTTGGTACGCGACATCATGCAAAATCACATGATGCAACTTTTCTCTTTGATTGCCATGGAGCCTCCTGTAAACCTCTCTCCTGGATCCATTCATGATGAAAAGGTCAAAGTTTTAGAAGCTTTGCGCCCTTTCAAAGACAACGATTTTAAAACCTCTGCCGTACGGGGGCAATATGGAAAAGGGTTTGTTGGAGGAGAAGAAGTCCTGGGTTATCGAGAAGAGGAGAATGTCGATCCTAAATCGCAGGTGGAAACTTATGGGGCAGTACGTTTTTTCATCGATAATTGGAGATGGGATGGTGTCCCTTTCTACTTAAGAGGGGCCAAACGTCTTCCCAAACGCGCAACAGAAATCGCTGTCAACTTTAAGCATCCCCCTGGGATCCTATTCCATGAACATGGGCAAAAGCACGAACCCAATGTGCTAGCCATTCGCATCCAGCCCAATGAAGGAATCGCGTTAAAAATTAATTGTAAAGTCCCTGGACCGAGTAGCCCTATTCAACCGGTTAAAATGGATTTTCGCTATGGAGCCTTTTTTGGCCTTACCCCTCCCGATGCTTATGAAAGGTTGATCTGTGACTGCATCGCTGGAGACAGCACCCTTTTTGCCCGCCAAGATGAAGTCTTCCACTCCTGGCAATTCTTCACCCCACTTCTCGACTATTGGGCGAACACCCCTGCTAAAGAATTTCCTAATTATGATTCAGGAACCTGGGGACCTAAGGCATCGGACGAAATGCTCGCTCGAGATGGCAGAAAATGGCGCTTGATCTAAGGGATACAGAAACGTTATGATAATGTGATATGGTAGAAACAATCCACCCAGCTGACATCGAATCTGAATTGGAACGTATTTGGGATTCCCTTCAGGGAACCAATAAGATGCGTGCGTGCCTCTTTAACCTGATCATTTATGCCAAAAAATGTCAGCGTGTCGGCTACCTCAATCAAATCGCCCAAAAAGTCATTGAAAAATTCCCCTCTCGAATTATTTTTATCACATATGACGATACCTGCTCGAGCCACGACTTAAAAACCTCTGTTTCTGTCATGACAGCAGATGAAGGGGAATATGAAATCGCTTGCGATTTGATCGAAGTGGAGGTCTGCAAGAAAGACCACCCGCGTGTTCCTTTTGTCATTCTTCCTCACATTCTCCCCGACCTTCCGATTTACCTCGTTCACGCTGATGATCCTACATATGAAAACCCTGTTGCAGAAGCACTGGAACACCTTGCGGATCGGATTATCTTTGACTCAGAAGCCGCCTCTAATCTCCCCTCTTTTTCAAAAGCAGTCCTTTCCCATGATCAGAGGTGTGGCGCCGATATTGCAGATTTAAATTGGGCCCGCACAGAAGGGTGGCGACAACTTTTTGCCAATGTTTTTAAATCTCCAGAGGAACTTGAAAAGATCAGGCAAACACGTCAAATAAAGCTCACCTATAACCATGCTCAAGAAACCGATTACATCTGCCATACCAACATTCAATCCATTTACTTTCAGGCTTGGGTTGCCGTGCAACTGGGATGGACCTTTAAAAGTGTCGACACTAAGGAAAATACGTTAACATTTCATTATGAAAGTGAGTTCGGAGCAGTCGAGTCGAAAATCATGCCAGGAGCGCTGGATGCGGTTCCTCCAGGAAGAATCCTTTCAGTTGAAGTTAAAACCCATCAAGATCTTCGCTACCAGTTTATGCGAAAGCAAGAATGCCCTCACCATGTGATGATCGAAAAATCGAGCCCACAGCTTTGCTCCCTTCCAACGAATTTTGTTCTCGATAAGGATGTTTCTGGTCAATCTCTTGTGAAGGAGATTTGTCATAAAGGGACCAGTATGCATTATACAAAGGTACTCACCTTCCTCTCTGAAATCGAAAATGCGTGCCTGTGCAATGAGTGATGACCCCCATTTTTTTTCTTGGGACGATCGCAGGGATATTGCCCATCCAGGAGACCGAGACCATACCCTGGCATTTGCTGTGGAGCACTTCCTAAACTGTGCAAAAGAAGCGATCAAAACCCATGAATATTTTGCTGTCGCTCTTTCTGGAGGATCGACACCCAAAAAGATTTTCGAACTGCTTGCCTCCCCTTCTTACTCCGGAGAAATTGATTGGACAAAAGTGCTTTTGTTTTGGGGGGATGAACGAGCTGTTGCCCCAACCGACCCAGATAGCAACTTCCGCATGGCCATGGATGCAGGACTCAAAACGCTTTCGATTCCCCCTCCCCATATTTTTCGGATGGAAGCAGAGCAAGACATTCAAGAAAATGCACGCTTGTACGAAGCAAAAATCAAAGAGGTTTTAGGCTCTCGCCCTTTTGACCTAGTCATGCTAGGGATGGGAGAAGATGGTCACACCGCCTCTTTGTTCCCAGGGACTCAAGCTCTGACTGAAAAGACAGCCCTTGCCGTGGCTAATGAAGTCCCTCAAAAGAAAACCTGGAGGATGACCTTAACCTACCCCTGCATCAACGCCGCGCGAAATATTGCCATCTATGTCCTGGGCAAAAGCAAGGCAGAGATGATCGGTCGTGTTTTTCTGGAATCACACGAACCTCCCTACCCCGTTTCCCTTATTGGCACTCCCCACAACAAAGCCCTCTGGGTTCTTGATAGCGAAGCTGCCACTCTACTACTTAAGCGCTAACCGCTTCTTGGCGGTAAAGGCTTAGCATCTCATCAAATACGCGGGAATCATACCGCTCCCTTTCTTGCTTGAGCACTTCTTCCATGGGAGGAGCCGACGGAACAGGCTGCATCTCTGGGAAAGAAGGGAACTGTGGATAAAGCGCTGCAGGATTAAAGGCCTGCCGAGGAGCTTGCGCTCCTGTTGCCACAAGGTGCGCCTCTTTATGAAGTGCCGCCACATGGCTAAAGAGCGGAAGGAGATGGGCATCGGAGTTCATCCGGATTTCTTTAATATAATCATCCCTCTCTTGCCTCAGAGTCTCAATCCGGCTATTGAAAGGAAATGCAATCAGTCGAATCGACGTATCACGAATGTCCCGTGCCTGCTCAAGTCCTCGCTCATAGTCTTGCTGCGCCGCCACGCGATACTGCTCATACTGCGGTCCCACAGGATAGGAGGCAAGGGTTTCATTCAGCTTTCTTTCTGCATTACGTTGATAAAGGGTGTAGGTTGTATATGCAACAGCAAGGGCTGCGCTCTTGCTCTTTTCCACAGAAGAGATATTCTCAGCGGCCCGTTTTTTGACCTCTTCAATCTTATCTTGCGTCAAGCTTTCAACAGTATTGAAGGTTTTGACAAACTTTGTATTCTCCTGAAGATAAAGGGAGAGAAGCCCTCCATAATGGGGATGGAGACGGACATAATTCATCATCCCTTCGGTCAAGGGACTATATTTTGCAGCATGTCCTAAAAGCTCAATCTTTTGTCTTGCTTGATGGGCCTTTTGCATATCTTTTTGGAACGCATCAAGGTAGTCTAAATAGAGTCCATTGAGCTCAACAGAGCTGAGCACCTTTGAAAAGAGAGCTGGCTGTCCTTTCGCCCCGAGTTCATCTTGTTTAAAAACTGTTAGAAGCCCTGTATCAAATGCTTCTTTCCTCTGCAATGCAACGGCCTGAGGAAGGTCTTTTTGCCAGAGGCCTACTTGCTGATGCGCTTGATAGGTGCGATAGAATCCAAAGACCCCTGCTGCCACCCCAGCAACTGCGAAAAACCCTATAAATGGAGTCCCCACAACAGATCCAACTAAAACCGCTCCAGATCCTAATCCAAAATGGAGACGCTTCGATTTCCAAAAATCGGTTTTATCCTCGCGGAAGGATTTTGAAAAGCTTTTGATTTG
>JAGROF010000038.1 GCA_020440405.1 Chlamydiia bacterium | reverse complement strand
CAAAAACTCCCATCGGGCCATTCCAGAAAATTGTGGCCCCCTTTTTAAGGTCAACTGACCATGTTTCAACCGTTTGGGGCCCCACATCCATTCCTTTCCAACCTTCTGGAATCCCTTCTTTTATATGAATCATTTGAGTTTCTGTCTCATTTGTAATCACGATATCGATAGGAAGGTGGACTTGAATAGCTTGCTTTTCACAGTCTTTGAGAAATTGTTTTGCTTCCTCTAGTTTTTCATTGTCGCAAATCGAGTCTCCAATAGGAACTCCCTTTGCCTTCAAGAAAGTAAAAGCCATTCCTCCTCCTATGAAAATGGCGTCAACTTTTTGACGCAAGGTATTGAAAACCCCTATTTTACTTCCAATCTTTGCTCCGCCAATAATTGCATAAAAGGGGCGTTTAGGATTAAGAACGACCTTTGAAAGATAGGAAATCTCCTTTTCCATCAAAAAACCCATGACGCACTTTTTGGGGAAATATTCTGTAATCGTGACAGTGGAAGCGTGGGCGCGATGGGCGGCTCCAAAGGCATCATCGACATAAATCTCTCCAAGCGAAGCTAAAGATTTTGCAAATGAAGGATCTTTTTCAGGATGTTCTTCTCCTTCATGAAAGCGGAGGTTTTCTAAAAGAAGGCCCTCCCCTGGCTTTAAGCTGTCAGCAAGTGCATGAGCCTTTTCCCCAATACAATCTGGAGAAAATTTTACCTCTTGTTCGAGAAGAAGACTGAGTTGTTCTCGACAAGGCTTTAAAGAAAGTTCGGGATCCACTTTTCCTTTTGGTCGTCCAAAATGACTCATTAAAATAAGGCGGCCACCTTGAGCTAATATGTATTGAATAGAAGGGAGAGCTAAAACAATACGGGTATCATCGCTGATTGCCCCATGTTCGTCTAACGGAACATTAAAATCGACCCGCATTAGAACTTTTTTTCCATGAATATCTAAGTCTTGCAATGAAAGTTTGCTCATAAATTGAACCCTACCATTATCTTATAATTCTGAAAAGGGGTTAGCAGCTTGTGAAAATTGGTTTCCGTGCTTTCTCTTTTTTAATTCAGAACGGAGAGAAAAAAGAAGATCTTGATCAAAATCTTGATTCGCAGCCCAACGGAGATATTCAATGGGGACTTCGCGAAAGGGGCGTCCCTTATGTTTTCCAAGAGGCATTAATTTAAGAGCAATCGGTTTTTCAAGTCTTTTAAGGATTTCCTCAGTCGTTTTAAACTTTCGAGTTAAATGTTTAAAAACCTCAATATTCACAAGAACATCGCTCATCGCACGATGAGCTCCTTCTGCTTTAATATTGAAGTGTTTTCGAAGGCTTTCAAGAGAGTTTGTGGGGCTTTCTCCATAAAGACGGGCAAGACGCAGGGTATCCAAGTATTTTTGATGGGTCAGTTTGGATCCTACATGGGCGCGTTTTGCTTCAGTATCAAGCAGAGTCAGGTCAAAAGGAATGCCGTGACCAATGACAACATGATCTCCAATGAACTTCAAGTAGTCAGCAACGACATCTTTCATGTGTGGCTTGCCTCGGATCATGTCGTCAGTAATATGATGAATTTCGATGGTGTGTTGGGGAATAAGGATACCAGGATCAATGAGATCTTCTTTGGAATCCTGAATCCCATCAAAAGTGAACCGCGCTGCAGCGATTTCAATGATCCGATCTTTTTCGGGATCCAGTCCTGTTGCTTCGCAGTCGAAACAGACAAATGTATCTTTGTGTACTAGTCCCATAGCGCTTTATTCAACTCATGAATCAGGGCTTCTCTACACTTCCCTTCTTTTATAGAATACAGGAGAGGGGGGAATCCACTCAAGATTTTCTCGTCCTCTAGCCTTTTTCGCATAGCATGTTGTTCTTTTTGAGTCAGTTTATCTCCCTTTGTTAAAATCAACAAAAGGGGTATACAGTGGTGCTCAGCCCAGATGATAAACTGCTTATCTTCTTCAGTAAGATCTCTTCTTGCATCAATCAGGAAGAGAATGAGCTTGAGGCCGCGCTCTTTAAGGTATTTGTCGATCCAGACGCCCCATTCTTCTTGCAAGCTTTTGGATGTTTTTGCATAGCCATAACCTGGGAGATCAACAAGGAGCAGAGCATCATCAATCACAAAGCAGTTGATGCGTTGCGTCTTTCCAGGTCGCGATGAGACCTTTGCCACAGTTTTTGAACGGAGAAGATGGTTAATCAAGGAAGACTTTCCCACATTTGACCGCCCTACAACCGCAATTTCTGGAAGAGCAACAGCGGGAAGCTCTTCTGTTTTTAAGGCAGAAGTGAGAAAGACGGCTTTTTTAAACACGAGCTTCTTCATATAAAATGCTCCGACGGTTTTCCCCAAGGTACTCAATTGTGATCACTCCACGTTTTTGAGGGAGGAGGGAAGGGATTCTTTCTGGCCATTCAATCAAACAAAGTCCATCGAGGTATTCATCCAGTCCTCGTGCTAGGAAATCTTCTTCGCTTTTTAAACGATAACAGTCCATATGGTAGAGGGTTTTTTGTCCTTCGTAAATATGGAGATAATTGAACGTAGGGCTATTGATCGTATGAGGAGAAACCCCTGTAATCTGGGCGACAATCCCCTTGGTTAAAGTTGTCTTTCCAGCTCCAAGATCTCCAGTTAAGCAAACAACAAGATGGGGAGGCAAAAGCTTCCCAATCTCTTGTCCAATTGCAACCGTTTCTTCATGAGAATTACTGATTCTCTTCAACCCAGCGGGCGACATGGGTCTTAAACTCATCGCAAAGGCTCATTGCATCGACAAAGGCTGAAATGCGCGCGTCGTCAAGCTGTTCTTGGATAAAGGCAAGAAAGTGGTCTTCAATTTTGTACCGATTTTGGGAAGGCACATCAACGAGCTCCATGCTTTTGAGTTGGTTTTTCTCAAAATCGTCTAGAACAGCTTTCTTACTATTGAATAATTTTCCTGTAACCCCAGAAGAGAAAACGATTTTTGTAATCGGTTCTCGTCTTTTCTGGATGTAATTTTTAATCACTTCAGGATCTTCTGAAACGAAAAATCGCTTGACTTTCATCCCATCACTGCGTTCTTTATTTTCGGGGCATTTAGAGACCCAATCATAAATGGCATCTTGTGGGTTAGGATGGGTGTTATCCCCAAAAACTTTCCCTGTGAAAGGACAGATGTAAATCTTTTTGGTCGCTTCATTGACCGATTGCGTCCCCACCTGGATCTTAATTTCCGTTTCTCGCCATAGTTTGCCTTCGTCTTCAAGGCGTTTCAAAAGCTCTGACTTGCTCTGATAGATCGTTTTTTCTCGCAAAAACAAAACAGGTTGGATGTTATACTTCTTCTCTAGAAAGAAAAAGTAAGTTGTTAAAAGATCAGACTTTCGATGTTTTTTTAGGTAATCGGCCAGCAGTTCTTTTAGGCTGGGGGTAATGACAGTTTCGGTCATTTGAGTGTATCCTTCAATATTTTTGACATTCCATTCTAACCGAAAAACTCTTTATCATCAACCCTTGACAATTTCCCTGGGTAAAAGCATGATTAATCTCTATGAAAAATTTGACAACACAGCTCCAAGAGCAAGCAAGTGCCATCATTCAAGAATGCTTTCCTGAGGTAGATTCGGTTGCAGATGTGACTCAAAGTACAAATCCTCAGTTTGGGCATTATCAATGTAATTCCGCCATGAAACTTGCTAAGTCATTGAAATCCAACCCTCGAAAAGTTGCTGAGCAGATCGTTGAAAAGTGGCCGAAAGATGGGGTGATTGAAAAACTGGAGATTGCAGGGCCGGGATTCATCAATATTACCTTATCTCCTTCTTTTCTTTCAAAGCAGGCTACGGAGGCGGCTGCAGACCCTCGGCTAGGAGTCCCCGCTTTAGAAGAGAAGAAAAAAATTATTGTCGAATTTTCTTCTCCTAATGTGGCAAAAGAGCTCCATGTGGGACATCTTCGCTCCACAATTATTGGAGAGAGTTTAGCGCGCCTGTTTGAGTTTTTAGGGCACGATGTTTTGCGTCTCAACCACATTGGAGATTGGGGAACTCAGTTTGGGATGTTAATCACCTACCTCAAAGAAAAAGAGCCGGGTGTTCTCTCAGGGGAAAAAGAAGCCGACCTGTCTTCACTCATGAACTGGTATCGCGCTTCTAAAAAAGTCTTTGATGCGGATCCTGAGTTTAAGAAACGGGCACAACTCCAAGTTGTCAGCCTCCAGGGAGGAGAAGAAGATGCTCTTCAAGCGTGGAAGAAAATTTGTGAAATCTCTCGCAGAGGATTCTCTGAAATCTATGACTTCTTAGATGTTTCTTTAACAGAGCGTGGGGAGTCATTTTACAATGCGCGCCTTCCACAGATTGTGGAGGAATATGAAAAGGCAAGGATTGTTGAGGTTTCTGATGGAGCTAAATGTGTCTTTCTCGAAGGATATGACATTCCGATGATCCTTCAGAAATCAGATGGGGGATTTAATTATTCCTCAACGGATGCGGCAGCTCTTGCGCAACGGGTCCGGGAAGAAAAAGCCGATCGGATCATTTATGTTGTGGATGCAGGACAGCAACTGCATTTCCAAATGGTTTTTAAAGCTGCAGAGAAAGCAGGGATTTATGATCCTCAGAAAGTGCAGGTGGAGCACGTTCCCTTTGGAGTTGTTTTAGGGCCAGATGGGAAAAAGTTCAAAACGCGGAGTGGAGACACAGAAAGGTTAATAGATCTCTTGTCTGAAGCAGTGAGGCGGGCACGCCTTCTGCTCAAAGAACGGCTCCAAGATGGAACGGAAAAAGAGCTCGATGAGCTCTCCCATATCTTGGGCGTTGATGCGGTAAAATATGCGGACCTTTCCTGTCACCGTGTGAAGGACTACATCTTTAGTTATGATCGGATGCTCAACTTTGAGGGGAATACTGCCGCATATCTTCTTTACTCCTATGTGCGGATTCAAGGGATCAAGCGGAAGTGCCAAAAGGATATTCAAGCGCTCTCTGCTACGACCCCTATTCAGCTGGCGCACCCAACGGAAGTGGCTTTAGGTCTGCAACTCCGCCAGTTTGGAGAAACACTTGCCCATATGGATCGGGATCTTCTCCCAAACCGCCTGACCGATTATCTCTATGAGCTTGCGGAAAAGTTTCACGCCTTTTTTCGTGACTGTCGTGTAGAAGGAGTTCCCGAAGAAAATAGTCGTCTTGTTCTTTGCGAATTCACCGCGCGTGTTTTAGCCAAAGGACTTCAGATTCTTGGCCTTAAAACAATGAACAGAATGTAGGTGTTTAAAATGAAAAAACGATGGGTCTTTTCTCTTTTAATGATCACAGCATGGGTCTTTGGAGATCCTCCACCAGACTCCACTTCCGTTCCTCCTGGTCGCCTTTATCATGGGTATACCCATCTTTTTTTAACAGGAGATTTCATTTATTGGAAAGCTCGGCAAGAAGAGTTGAATCAGATTGGAACGCTTATGATTTCTCAAACCGGGACAGTATTTAACAATTCTATCAGTTCACAAGACATTCATTTCGAATATAGCCCGGGTTTCAAACTGGGATTAGGGGGAAATCTTCCTTATGATGATTGGGATGTGTATGTGAATTGGACGCATCTCCGTAACAACCCCAAAACAAGCTTTTGCTCTTCAAGCCATGATCTCGTCAATATTGAGCGTTTAGGAGGGCCGGTTAGCCTATTTTTGAGTAATCGAGCTAAGGTTGAGTTTGATGTATAGATTTTGATTGGGGAAGACGTTATTTCATAAGCGATTCTTGGAGTATACGCCCCTCATTTGGAGGAAAGACTTTTTGGATTCATCAGAAGATTCGTTATGATTTTGAAAATACTCAAACGCTTCCTATCCCTAACCTTGGTCCAATTGCGGGTTTTAATGAATTTACGCATGCCAAGAATGACTATTGGGGAATTGGTCCTTACTTTGCGTTTGAGGGAAAGTGGTCATTTGGTTGGGGCGTGGGTCTATTAGGAAAACTTTCTGGAGCTATTGTTTGGGGAAATTTTGAACAAAGTACTTCTTCGGAAGAAAATGAGCTTTCATTTGATGGAGGAGGCCCCCAACTCTTGCTTTAGTTCGCGTGAGCCAGAACACAGAAACCCATCGTGTAAGACCCACAGCGCAGATGTTTGTAGGTCTAGACTGGGAATGGTGTTTTATTCCGAATCGCTTAGGCGCACAAATAAGAGCAGGTTATGAAACACAGTTCTTCTGGGGGCAGATCTTGAATGTTCGCTCCGTCGAGGAGTCAGCCTTTTCGTTAGAAGGATTGACCATTATGGGGCGTCTAGATTTCTAGAGAGCATCTCGCGGGCGACATCCTCTAGAGTCGTGTTTTTGAAGATTCATGAGGGATTTCTTGGACATAGGTGGGGATGGCATATCCAGGAAGTTCCTTTTTGAGCATTTCAAGGAGCTGTTTTCCTTTTGCAATGGGGACTTCGAAATGGGCGCCTTGCTCAATGCGATCAAATTGATGTAGATAATAGGGAAGAATCCCATGAGAGGCAAGGGTCAAAAAAAGAGACTTTAAGGTATCGACAGAATCATTGATCCCTTTAAGGAGCACTGTTTGAGTGAGAAGGGGAGCAGGGATTTTTTTTAATGCAGCCAATACTTCAGGGTCAAGCTCTTTGGGGTGGTTTGTGTGCAAGACAAAGATGGTTTGAAGACGAGATCCGGCAAGAATTTTGAGAAAAGCTGGGGTGATCCGCTCGGGGATGCCAAGAGGAAAACGGGTGTGAAAGCGGAGCAGTTTGAGATGGGGAATATCTCCAAGAGCCGTAATGAGGGTTTGCAGTCTTTGGTCAGAGAGGGAAAGAGGGTCGCCGCCACTTAAAATCACCTCATGAAGAGAAGGATCGTTACGGATTAGTTCGATTTCTTGAGAGAGATCTTTATCCGAAGAATAGGGATAATTTTGTCTGAAGCAAAAGCGGCAGTTCATGACGCAGGCGCTTGTTGTAATGAGGAGGGCGCGTCCTTGGTATTTTTGGAGGAGGCGTGAGCTTTTTTGGAAGGAGCAGTCAGAGACAGGATCTGCTGTAAAGCCAGGAGTTTTAAGCGCTTCTTGGTGGGTGGGTAAGAATTGCATCAGCAAAGGGTCATTCAGCTGTCCTTTTTCCATTTTTTCAGCTAAGCGATAAGGAACATTTAAAGGAAAAGGAGAGGCAAAGATGATTTCGGGATCAATGCCAAGGAAGCGCGCGAGCTCTTCCCGTTTTGTAAAATTGGTTTTTTGAATTTGCCGCCAGGTTTCCATGGAGACATGATAACGATTGTTACACTAAGTTGCAATTGCAGGTTCGGGCTGCTTGACTCTTTCGATCTTGGCGCCGAGGCTTTGAAGCTTAGCCTCAAGATTTTCATATCCACGATCCAAGTAGGGAAGACCTGTGAGGACGCTCTCTTCGGGAGCGAGAAGTGCTGCCATGACATAGGCAAAGCCTGCTCTGAGATCAGGAACTTCAATTTTCATCCCTCGGAATTCAGTAGGGCCTTTGACAATCAAGCTATGTTGATAGTTGAGAGAAGCAAAGCGGCACGTACGGTCTCCAAGACATTGTGTAAAGCGCTCGACATGGGCTCCCATTTTTAAAAGGGTGTCGACATATCCAAAGCGATTTTCATACACCGTTTCATGCACAACAGAGCTTCCATAAGCTTGCGTTAAGAGGACGACAAAGGGTTGCTGCCAGTCTGTGAGAAATCCAGGGTGGACGTCGGTCTGCAAATGGAGTCCCCCTTTAAGCTGCCCTTGATAGAAAAATTCAATCCCATTTTCCTTCACTGCAAACCCTCCATTGATCTGACGGAGCTTGTTGAGGAATGTAATCATATGAGATTGCTGTGCGCCTTCTACAAACACGCGTCCCCGCGTAGCGATGGCTGCCATGCCAAAGCAGGCCGCTTCAATGCGGTCTGTGAGAACTTTATGTTCCACTTCGTAAAATGTGGTGGTTTCTTGCACATAGATTGTCCGGTCGACATCGACATAAATGACCACACCCAGTTTTTGCAAAAATAAAATCAAGTCGATTACTTCTGGCTCAATGGCAGCACCTCGGATTGTTGTCCGTCCCTTAGCGCGGCAGGCAGCAAGGATTGCATTTTCTGTGGCCATCACAGAGGGGTAGGGAAGTTCGACGATTCCTCCCCGCATTCCCTCAGGAGCATGGGCAAAATAAGCTCGTTCATTTTTAATGGTTCGGTATTCAATGACTGCTCCGAGTTTTTCTAAGGCCATGATGTGGAAGTTTACAGGACGTTTCCCGATATTGCAGCCCCCGACTGTCGGCACAATGATATTTTCGCGTGTGCGTCCCAGCAGTGAGCCCATCATTAAAATGGGAATCCGATTTGCCCCTGAAAAGTTAAGTGGAATATAAGACGACTTAATGTCTTTGGTGATGACTTCCATGCGTCCTTCTTCCCGATCCCACTCCACTTCCATTCCAATTTCTTGGCAGAGGGTGACAGTTGTTTCCACTTCTGAAATGTTGGGAACATTTGTAAAAACGCACTTCTTATCGGAAAGAAGCGATGCCACAAGCATTTTTGTGATCGCATTTTTTGCACCTGCTGCTCTGACAATTCCTTCTAAAGGTTTTCCACCGACAATTTTGAAAGACTCCATAAACACGCATCATAACAACTTCAGTTGTTTCTGAAACGAGATTTTTTTTCCGATGTCTAAAAAGTTAGGAAGTGGACCCTCTTGTCCGTTTTCATACGCAAGACTTCTCCCCAGTTTGAGCGCAAGCCATCCCATCGTTTTTCTTAAGTTGATTTCACAAATAGGGTGAAGTTTTTGATCATAAATGAAGGCATCGATTCCTACACTGCCCCGATATCCCCGTTCAAACAGTTCTCTCAAGGGGATTTGTGCAGTTTCGAGATGTTGGTCTAGGTGAGGGATTTCTTTTCCAATCCATGTTCGATTGTAATGCCCTTCTTCCGTGTTTTCTAAAACCGTTGCTCCCAAAAAGGTGATCTCTTCATCTAAAACCCATTGGGTACTAAAGTCCATTTCACGGTTAACCCAAGGTTCACCAATTAAGAAATGTCCTTTTGCAAATTCTTGAAACGCGGCACGTGGAAGGTCTTCCGGTTTTTCTAAGATCCATTTTCCTCGTCCAGCGAGCCCAAAGCAAGTCTTCACAACTTTAGGATAGGGGCCTTCTTGAAGCCAGGCTTTTACTTCTTTTTCATGGTGGAGGAGCTTTGCTCCAGGAAGATTAGGACTGTGAGTAAACGCGAAGGTTTTGCTTGCAAGTTCTCGCAGGTGCTGAGGGACAGGGTGGGGAAGAGGTGCCCATTTCTGGATAGCTTTCGACCATCCCCAAGTTTCTAAGCGATCGTATCCTTCAACGGTTTCTTCATAGGTGTGGAGGGTTAAATGGTCGGGAACCTGCGGGGGGTGGTGTGTGACAACCATTCCATCTCCCTCATTTGCATATAGGAACGGAAGAAATTGCAATTGCAAAAAGTTAGGATGCACCATAAACGATTCTTTGAGACCTAAAGAAGAGTGGGTTTCAAGTTCCCACTCGAAATTGACATTGCAGATATGGAGCGTCTTCATTTATACTCTCTTTTGATGAAATATTATGCAGGAATAGGACAAGATAGTCACCGGTTTTTATCCGATGATACAGAAAAAAAATGCATTGTGGCAGGACTTCCCTTTGAAGGAGCTCCAGGACTCGATGCGGACTCCGATGGAGATGTGGTGTTTCATGCGATTTGTAATGCCATTACATCACTCACACATGTTCCGATTCTTGGCGGCATTGCTATCGATTTGTGTCGCAATCAAGGGATAACAGATAGCCGTGTTTTTTTAGAAAAGGCGCTCGAAACACTTGGAGACCGAAAGATTGGAAACGTTGCTCTGACCATTGAAGGACACCGTCCAAAATTTCAAAAGCGCGCGGATGAGATTCGCCAAAGTGTGGCAACAGCGCTTTCAATTCATCTGGATCAAGTGGGGATCACCTTCACTTCAGGAGATGGGTTAACCTCTTTTGGGCGAGGAGAGGGGCTCATGTGTTTTTGTATCTTAATGTTAGTAGACATCGAGAAGTAGGCGTTTTGTCTTGCGGAGCTCTTTAATGTAGGGCTTGGGGTCTTGTTCCCCATGGGTTTCGACGATGGTGTGAAGCGCCTCTGTCACATCTTTTGCCATCTGTCGCGCATCTCCGCAAATATAGAAGTAGGCCCCTTGTTGCAACATGCCCCATACAGCAGCCCCGTGTTTAAGCAGGAGATGTTGAACATAGAGTTTTTCTTCTTGATCTCTTGAAAAGGCAAGATCTAAGCGCAGAAAGTCCTTCTTTTGCAAAGACTCAAAGAATGCTTCATAATAGTAATCTGTCGCGCGGTTGCGCTCTCCAAAAAACAGCCAATTTGTGCCGGAAGCTTTTTCTGCTTCGCGATGCTCGAGAAAAGCGCGATAGGGGGCTACCCCTGTTCCTGGCCCGACCATGATAAGGGGGGCTTTAGGATCTTCGGGGAGAACAAAATGGGGAGTAGGATGGAGGTAAAGGGGGATGGGTGTGTGATGCATCTGAGCCGTGTCACAAAGAAAATGGGAGCCCAGCCCTTGACGCTTTTTATTTCCATGGCAGTAGGTAAAAGTGGCGACAAGAAGATCGACGCTCTGAGGATGAGTCATTGGAGAGGAAGCAATCGAATAAAACCGTGGAAGAAGGGGAGCAAAATAGGAAATGAGCTCTTGCAATGGAATGGTTGGAGGATAGTGCTCAAAAAAATCGATGAGATCATGATTTGCAACAAACTGTGTGCGCGTATCTTTGTTGTTGATCAGATCTGCGTCTCCTGTCAGCTTGAGGAGTGGGGTGGGAATGCGAATGAGGTTTGCTTTTTTCTTGAAGAAATGAGCCGCAGGCAATGTCATTCCACTTCGAGGATCGGTGACTTCCTCATGACCACTTAAGTTAAGGGCAGATAGAAGCGCGTTAACATCTTCTTCGGGGTTTTCAGGAAAAATGGCGATCGCATCTCCTGGCCTGTAAGAGATGTTGGATCCTGAAAGGTCAAGGGTTAAATGGTAAGTTTTCTTGGTGGAGCCTTCTTTATTAAGGATATAGCGTTCTACGATCTTTGCAGGGAAAGGGTTGTCTTTATTATATTCCGTCATGTAAATAGAAGGTATGAAATTATGTGTACTCGTCTTGTCACTTCTTTTGCTTTCAGGGTGCGTGTCAAGTGGCTATAACCCTCATTACATCGTTACGGATGCTCTGAGTGAGGAGCCTTTGCCTCCCACATCTTCTTCAGAGAGGCCATCTTCTTATTAGAAATTCCTCCTAGAAACTCGATTCCATTGAGTAGGCGAGCCCGTGTGCGATCTTTTCCTAAAATTTCTACCGAGTCAAAGAGAGGAGGCCCTTGATGCTTTCCTGTAATGACTGCAAAAAGGATTCGCATCATGACTTTTTTATGGTTGACCTCAAAAAGGGAAGCGATTTCTCGGGAGGCTGTTTCAAACCCTGTACGTCCCCAGTTTTCTTGAGCTTCCATGCTCCAAATCATACACTGCAAGATCTCTGCAGAAAGGTCTTTTGTTAGACCTTTAGGACAGAGGAGCTCTTCTGTTAAGTCGATGTGATTGATGAACAGGAACTGGCAGAGCTCCATGAACTCTCCAAATGTCTTGATCCGAGTATGGATGAGGGGAATCACCTTTGCCATTTTCTCATCAGAAAAGCCCCAGTCCTTGATCTTTCCCCAAAGGTCTTTTTCGGGAATGTTATTGATCAGATACTGTTGGTTGATCCAATCAAGTTTTTTCACATCAAAAAACGCCCCAGATACCCCGACACGCTCAATGGAAAAGTCTTTAATGATGTCTTCCAAGGGGTAAATCTCTCTGTCTTCGGGCATACTATA
>JAGROF010000037.1 GCA_020440405.1 Chlamydiia bacterium | reverse complement strand
GATCCTAAAGCTATTAAATAGCTTCCAAGTGCAAAAACGGTTGCAATGCCGACTAAGATAAAAGGAATAGATGCGGGGCACGAGACACACATAGCGACCAAAGAGGCGATAGCGAAGACAAGAGCAATGATCCCTAAAATGTGGACGATTTTCTTCTTTTGTGACTGCACATGGATATCGTCAGCAAGACGTAATCCTTCTTTGATTGCCTCAGAATCTCCAAGGGTGATCCCTCCTAAGATGGGGGAAATCGTTTCACTTGCTTCACTCACCATCCAAGGGCGGACGCGTCGGGCGAAGTTCTTCTTCTTTTTCGCTAGTTCCTGCTTGAGCTTTGCATGTGTGAGCTGCTGAATCTCTTCAGGAGACTTATCAGGGTTCTGCTGAACGATCTTCGAGTGGATTGCGGTAACTTCGTTAGGGTTAAGTTGTAAAAATGTTTCCTCTAAATGCTTTAAGTCCTTCATGGTTGCAAGTCGCGCAATTTCCTCAAGAGGAGAGGCATACTTTTTGATGATAAGATCAGCATCATAAGGATTGTCCTCCAATTCCTCGTGCATTTGGTTGAAGATTTGCTTTACCTGCTCGAATTGGTCGCCATAAAGTTGCTTAAGAGACTCAGGCTCTTCATTCACCAATTTGGCCATGTTTCTAATGGCGCGTGTTGTTTTGACAGGGTCATAATCGCTGACCAAATAGCGGAGGTTAGAGAGAAAATCAAAATCATACTCGGCTTCAAAATTTAACTGGCGATTCAATGCCCAAGCATGGACTCCCCCTTCGATAATACAAAGAGCGACCCCTGCTGCATACAAAAAGGGAAGAACTTTACTGAGAGACTGGGGAATAATTTTAAACATCAATCCATAGCCCATCAAATATCCTGTGGCACAGGCGAGATTTGCAGGAATCCCAGCTAAGCGAGCCGTTGCATCTGAAAACTCTTCTTGGTCTCTGTTTCGTACTGCATGGTAAATGGAACGCAACGTGTGGTAGAGATCGGAAGGGATATAAAGGAGGTTCGTCGTTCCTGGGTAATTCGGAAATTCGGGGACTTCATAAGGGGCAATCATTGTTGGATCTGTCACATGCTGGCGGAAGACCTCTCCCACCTTCATGTGGTCTTCGTGGACAGAAGGAGGCCTTTCCCCAAAAGGAATTTCGCGAGAGAGAGTGTCCCGAGGAATAAGGATAAAGCTGTCTGTTGTTAACGATTCCATATGAATATAATTCTCCTAACAGGTCTATTATATCAAAAATATGATTATTATTAAACCTTTGATTATCAATAATATAGTAATAAATTTTTTACTTGATTTAATTAAAATTTTAGATATAATAAGAACCATATGAAAAAATTTTTAATCGCGTGCTTCTTTCTTTTTTCGGCCCCACTCCTGAGTCATGACTATCAAATTAAAGATTTTTCTTATCTTTTGGGGAGGCTGGATGGGATCGATGACTCCGTTCTCAAAATGCACTTTACCCTCTATCAAGGATATGTCAAAAATACGAATGCACTGGCCCATTCCCTACAAGAGATGGATGACCAGACGATTGCTTATGGAGCGCTCAAGCGCCGCTTTGCTTGGGAGTATGATGGGATGGTCCTTCATGAGCTCTACTTTGAGAACTTAGGGGGCAAGCAGGGGTTATCTTCCAAAAGCCTGCTCTATCAAAAGATTGCCGAAAATTTTGGTTCCTTTGAAAAATGGAGGCAAAACTTCTTTGCCACCGGGATGATTCGTGGGATTGGTTGGGTGATTCTTTTTCAAGATCTTGCAACAGGGCAGCTCTACAATATTTGGGTGGATGAGCATAATATCAATCTTCTTGCAGGAGGGAGACCTCTTCTTGTGATGGATGTTTGGGAGCATGCCTATATTACAGAGTATGGTCTTAATCGTGGAGGCTATATCGAGGCTTTCTACAAGAACATCGACTGGGGTGTTGTCAATCGCCGCTTTTCCAAATAATTTCGAATATGATAAGCTATTGGGCGTGAAGTATTCGCTGCTGATAGTGTTGATGGTTTGGACTCACCTCGTTTGGGGGGGAGATGTTGCGGTAGTGACGGTTCCTAAAGCAGGGACCTATTTGATCAAAAAGCTGCTAGAGCAGTTAGGGGGAGATTGTCCTATTTATCACGTTGATGAATTTTATGAATCTAAGACGCTCCAAGAGCAGTACTCCAAACGGATCCTTCTTGTCCGAGATCCTCGAGATGTGTGTGTATCATGGGTCCGTTATGTTGTGAGTGGAAAGGCAGACCAAGTGGATCAAAATATCAAAGCACTTTCGAGTGCGGTGAAGGAGCATTGGCGCGCTCTTGGGATGGATAAGCAGCTGGAATATGTCATCAGAGGGAATAGTCCACAGGCGCGGGAAGCTGGGGTGCATCCCACATTGATTTACTTCCCTCTTTTTCCTTATCAGGAAGCGGCTCGACATGCAAAGGACGAGGGGACGCTTGTCTGCAAGTTTGAAAACCTCATTGGGCCTCAAGGGGGAGGTAGTCTTTCTGCTCAAAGGAGTGAGGTAGAAAAAATCTTGTGTTTTCTCCAGATAGAAGTCGAAGCGGAAAAATTGCAAAGCGTTTTAGAAGGTCTTTTTGGGGGCACACGGACGTTTAGTCATGGGCAGATTGGGGGGTGGAAAAAGGTGCTTAGCCGCGAAAATCACAAGCTATTCAAAAAAAGACATGAAAAGCTACTTCTGACTTTTGGCTACCCGACTTAGCTTTTTTAGCTGGAGCATAATGAAGAGAAGAACCGCAGTGGTTAAGATCAGCATGATTCCTGCAGGAAAGAGGGATTGAGAGAGAAGGAAGCGATAAGAAAAAAATGCATCTAGGCAAAGGATCAGAAGGGTAGCGGTTATGAGCGCCCAGCGGTAGAACGTCATTGTTTTAATGCTTAGAAAAAGAAGAGACAATCCAAAAAAACTTCCCATTACAAGGGAAGGAAGACTGTCTTTCATCACAAATCCCATCACCCCTCCTGCGCATACAATGAGAGAATAGATGAAGATGATGAAGCCAATTTTTTTTAGAACATGTGTCATGCATCTTATTATAACCAATTTTTAGGAAAAGGCAAGAGAAAACAGGGTTGTGTTTAATTTGTAAAATGGTAATAATGCTTTGACGATATTTGTAGGATAAGGACACTCATGTACACAGAATATTTTGGGCCAATTGATCGGGAAGATCTTGACAGGTCTTCTACTTACATTGAGAGTGCAGCGCGTAAGTTACAGCAGGGGGGGCTTGTCGCATTCCCCTCAGAAACAGTCTATGGATTAGGGGCAACCATTCTTAACGAGGGAGCGATCAATCGACTCTATGCTGTGAAAGACCGTCCCAAAGAGCGGGCCCTTCCGATTCATGTGGCAAACTTTAACCAACTGCAGTTTGTAGCTTCAGAAATTCCTTTGATGGCGCATGCCTTGGCAAAGGCTTTTCTTCCAGGGCCCTTAACCTTGATCTTGAAAAAAAATAAAAACCTTTCCCCTCTCATCACTGGGGGAATGGAGACAGTGGCGATCAGAATTTCTTCCGATCCTGTGACACGGAGGCTGGTGGAGCTGACAGGGTGTCCTCTTGCTGTTCCTTCAGCGAATCAGTCAGGGCGACCCAGCCCAACACGAGCCAGTCACGTTCTTGAAGATTTTAATGGAAAGATTGAGGGGATCGTAGATGGAGGACCCACGCAGTTTGGAATGGAATCGACATTGATCTCTTTAGAAGATCCTGCGCGCCCGATGCTTCTCCGCTTTGGGGTCATCTCACAAAAAGAGATTGAGAGTGTCTTAAATCAAAAAATTGCAGTCCATCCTCTAGCACTGATGCTTAATGGCAACAGTGCTCTTGCAAAGCTGCGAAGTGCAGTCCGCCTCTTTTCCTCTTGGGAAGAAATGAGGATCTACCTCAAGTTGAGTGCAAAAAGCAAGCGGATGATCATGAGCGACCAGTCTCTCGAGGTGAGCGAGGGAGAACATTTCGAGTTAAACTCTAAAAATCTCTATGAAGGGCTTCGCATAGCGGATCGAGAAGGGTATGCAGAAGTGTTGGTTTTATGCACACCAAAGGTGAAGCAGAACATTCTCCTGTTAAACAGACTCAAGCAGATCGCAAGAACCTAAGTGTTCTGATTCCTTACCGAGATCGCAAGAAGCATTTGGATACACTTCTGCCGCGTCTTCATGAAGTGTTGCCTTCTCCCTATCAGATCACCATTGTTGAGCAAAAAGAAGCAGGTCTTTTCAACAAAGGAAAGCTTTTGAATGCAGGTGTTTTAGAAAGTCTTCCGGCGGATTATTATTGCTTCCATGATGTAGACTTTTATCCCCTTGATGTCTGTTACGATATTCCTGCAGTTCCTACACGCCCCTTTGCAACAACTATCGGGCATAAAGATTATACGGAGAAATTTAATCGTCAGAAACTCGAGCGTCTTCTTCGAGAGGATTTTATAGGAAGTGAGGTGCAAGCAGATGTCTACTCCGACTGTTTTGGGGGAGTCATCTTAGTCCGTCGTGACCATTTCTTTGCTGTAAAAGGGTACAGTAATCGGTTTGAGTTTTGGGGATATGAGGATTTAGACTTTGCTCTGAGATGTCAACAGGCAGGGTTTTCTCCTCATTATAGCCAGAAGGGAGTGTTTCGACTGCTTCCTCATCGACATGCTGTGCAACAAGAACCAGATAAGAAAGCACTGATTTTGAAGAATCAGCACATTTTTGAAACGCAGTCTAAGGTGGGAGATTTTGATAATGGGCTTTTAGAGGCTAAGTATCAGGTAGTCGAGTCAAGACTCTATCAAGGATGCCGATGGTTATCGATAGCTTTCTAGCTCTTCGGTGATTTCATCCAGAACATGGAAAAGGGGAACGTGTTTTTTATGACCATACCGGAGAAAGTCTGTCAGAAGATGCTTTAACGGAGACTCCGGATTTGTGGCATCGTAGGAGCGGGCAGCATCAATGAGTGTGGTTTCTCCGATAAAGGGGGCTCCCCATGGGGTGGAAAGGGCAAAGTGGACGACTTCTGCTTGATCCTTGAGTTTTTTCGAGGAGAGAGCGAGAGTAGCATCTGCATCGAGCTGTTGAATGTCCCCAGCCACTTTTTCAAGAAACTTTGGATCGTCTGCCATGGCCTCTTGAGTCATCAGTAATTCCCAATCATCATGAAGTGCTAAGAGATCAGCTCGAAGTTGGCTTAGAATTTCTTGTTTCATCTCTGTCCCCTATTTTTTGGGATGGTGTGAGGTGTCGTTCCAAAGCTTTAACGCTCGTTTTGTGTGTTCATATCCTAAAATAGAAAGGGATGCTGTGGCAAGAGAAAAACGTCGGCCTGTTTCAATTGGAAGATCTAGCCATCTTGTCACAAAGGCGCGAGAAAAATGGCCACTTGTAAAAACAGCAATTTTCCCTTCAAGCTTTTCGATTTTCTTGAGGAATCGATCTGCTCGCTTTGCCACACTGTCTACAGACTCTCCATTAGGAGCTCCATGGGTAAAGACATTCCACTTGGGGTTTGTTTCATGAATTTCTGGAGAGGTAAGACCTTCATAGGCGCCATAATCCCACTCGACAAGATCCTTATCAATTTGGGGATCAAACCCGCAGATAGAACAGGTGTCTAAAGCGCGTTTAAGAGGACTTGAAAAGATATGCTTAAAAGGGATCGATTCAATCCGTCGACCGAGTCCAGCTGCTTGGCTTTCCCCTTTTTCTGTGAGGGGAATATCGGTCAGGCCCGTATGTTTTCCATCCCGAGCCCACTCCGTTTCCCCATGACGGATGAGATAGACTTCTCTCACTGCGCCTCTTCAAGCTCCAACACGAGATCTTCCCAGTCGTTATCTAGAAGGATGGCATCAGAAAAGAGTCCTTTAAGGGTGTCCATCACCCCTCCTCCAGAATCGCTTGGATTGAGGATTCCGTCTAGCATGTTTTGGAGTCCTTCTTTACTAAAGATATTGCGAAGTGTCTCCTGCATGACAATGTTCATGATTTGTGAAGTAGGAATTCCTCCCTCGCTACTGATATTTGTCAGCTCAATGCGGTCGATTGGGCGGAGCTTTCGATTGGCTTGATCTCCTGTTTTATAGGCGAGCTCAATTTGTAGATCTGTGATGATAAGCTTTTTGATCAGAACAGTGGTTGTTTTCCCAGATTTTTTTGCCTTTTCCTTCTCCGATCCCGCTGATTGACTTACATTATTCATAATCGTTGTCCAGTTTCCGTTCTTGCTTCGAGGAGAATCAAACTCAAGACCGATGTAGACATCATCCATTTTCATCTCTTCAATGACGATATTCTGATCAAAGAAACGGGTAAGAGGGATATCGACACTTAATTCATCAACAGATAGAGCGCGAGGAGTTTTATTGTATCCAGAAGGATTGCCAACGCGAATGGTATCGATTCGGACCATTGAAGGGCTCACTCGGATATCTCCAATTGTGACAGAAACACCGGCTTGCTTTGACAATTTATGAGAGACAATTGTGGGAAGCATATTCCACACAAGGATGCCAGCTAAGACTAAGATAACAATAATTCCAAAGATGATAATGAGAGCTTTTTTCATGAGCCTATCCGTAAAGGTATACTTCTTTTAATTCGCACTATTTCCGATTTAGGTTTTATTGGCTAGATTTTTTTTAAATGAATCTATACCCAAACAACTTCAAAAATTGGATTTTCGGCTGCGCCAAAGCAACGCAATTTGCCGATCA
>JAGROF010000036.1 GCA_020440405.1 Chlamydiia bacterium | reverse complement strand
GGGGGCGGCCAGACTCGAACTGGCGAAGACCGAAGTCGATGGATTTACAGTCCATTGCAATTGCCACTATGCGACACCCCCACGAAGGGGAAGAAAAAAATTTGCTGGAGAAAGGACTTGAACCCTCAACCGTCCGATTACAAGTCGGGCGCTCTACCAATTGAGCTACTCCAGCAAATTGGATTGCTAACTATACCAAAAGCTAGCTTTTTGGATCAACATCTTCGTTTGAAGATCCTAGGTTTTTCTCGATAGATTCCTTCACAACATCATCAAGCTTGTCGGCAGCTTCGGGATGGGTCTGCCGCAAGGCTTTAGAGAGAACCCCTGTGATGCGCTGGATGCTAGCTTGAGCATTAGGAGCATTAACCTGGGTAAAGGTGCGCTGCTTCGGCCCAGACTTGAGGCCGCAACATTTTTTATATTTTTTTCCTGACCCGCACGGGCAGGGATCGTTTCTACCAACTTCTTTCATTATCTTGTCTTTCCACTTATTATCCAATATAATGGTCTCATGAATTTATCACCACCCTGGTCTCAGATTGGAAAAAAAATTGAGAGTGCTATGCGAAAGGCGCTCTTCGATTTCAAATTGCTCGAAGAAGCATCGGGACTCTCGGTTGCTCTTAGCGGCGGAAAAGATAGCATCACGCTGCTAGTCATGCTGAAGGCAATTTTGGGGCGAGGATTTCCCCAGCTCTCTTTGCACGCGATCCATGTTTCAGGAGAATTCTCTTGCGGAGCTTCTGTGCAAAACAGCTTTTTAAAGGGAATCTGTGAACGCCTTGAGGTTCCTCTAACAATTCGAGAATCGACACAAAAACTGGAAACCTTGGCTTGCTACCGGTGTTCGCGAGAGAGGCGCAAGCTTATCTTTGAGGCAGCAAAGGATGTGGGGGCTCCTGTTGTGGCTTTTGGGCATCATGAAGATGATAGCATTCAAACGCTCCTGATGAATCTTTTGCATAAAGGAGAATTTGCCGCGAATCTTCCGAAGGTCCCGATGCAGGATTATGGGGTGACGATTATTCGCCCGATGCTTTATGTTCCAGAAAAGGCGATCTATGCATTTGCAAAGCTCCATGGCTATGCACGCATTACCTGCCAATGCCCTGTGGGGCAAGATTCGAAACGGATGGAAGTGAAACGCCTCTTGAAAGATTTAGAGGCAAGCTTTCCAAACGTTCAAACGAATCTCGCGCAGGCCGCCTTAAAGTATGGGTCAACAAAAGCATTGAAACCCAAGTGACTGCTTAAACAGACCTGAAAGGATTTTCAATTTTTTTTCACGTTACTAGGACAAAAAAAGGCGGCATACTTGGGTAAAGTAGGGCCTTTTTTTGTCCTAGTAACCTGAAAAAAAAGAAAAATTCAGACAGGCTTGCTTAGGTAATTACTTGGGTTTAAAATGATTAACGAACTGCTAGGGATTGCTCTGTATGTTGCGATTCTCTTTGGGATTGGATTTCTATCTTTCCGAAGAGAGCAAACAGCAAGCTATATTCTGATTGGGGGACGTTCTCTTAACTACTGGCTAACAGCCATGGCTGCGCATGCAAGCGACATGAGTAGTTGGCTCTTTATGGGATTTCCTGCGGTGATTTTTATGGGGGGAGTGTTCAATGTTTGGTTTGCTGTTGGCCTCTGTCTCTTCATGTTTTTAAACTGGCTAATTGTGGCCCCGCGCGTGCGCATGCAAACCGAAGAGTATAATAGTTTAACCTTCTCCTCCTTCTATGAAAGTCACTTCCATGACACTTCTGGGCTCATCCGAATTTTTACGGCTGTCATTTCTCTGATTTTTTACACCATCTATATCTCTGCAGGAATGGTCGGGCTGGGACTGCTTATGAATTTCCTTTTTGAGATCAATTACCATCTATCCATTTCTGTGGGTGTGCTGGTTGTCATTCCTTATTTATTTATTGGAGGGTACACCACCCTGGCTTGGATTGATTTATTTCAAGGGATTTTTCTCCTGTTAGTCATTGTGCTGATTCCTCTAATGGTCTTTCCGAAAGTCGGAGGCTGGGCTGGGATTCAAGCTGCAGCACAGGCAAAGGACATTTCCCTGTCTTTAATTCCTAATGCGCGCCCTGAAACCCTGTGGAAAATCTTTTTCGCTATTTGTGGATGGGGCATTGGCTACTTTGGGCAACCCCATATCATCACAAAGTTTATGGGGATCCGAAAGGTTTCGCATATCAAGAAATCGATGGCTGTCGGGATGACATGGCAAGTGATTGCTCTAGGGAGTGCTACCCTTGTCGGTCTAATCGGGATTGCTTATTTTTCCCAGGGTCTTAATGACAGTGAGCTCGTCTTTGTCAATATGGTGGAAGGATTGTTTCACCCCATTATTATCGCGTTTATTTTATGCGCAGTCCTAGGAGCCACCATTTCAACGATGGACTCTCAGATTCTTGTTCTAGCAAGTAGCTTAACGGAGGATTTTTATAAGCGCATTTTCCATAAAGATGCGACATCAAAAGAGCTCCTTTGGATCACACGCCTTTTTATTCTTCTTGTGACAGCTCTTGCGTTTGTCATCGCTTTTTTTAAGATCAGTACGATTTATAGCCTGGTTTTCTTTGCCTGGTCAGGACTCGGATCGGCTTTTGGTCCCCTCTTGATTTTTTGCCTCTATTCAAAAAAAGCGAATAAATATGGCGCCTGGGGAGGGATTATTGTAGGAGGAGCTGTCGCCCTTTTATGGCCTCTGATCAATAGACGCCTTCCTCTCGATATCCCGACTCTCATTCCTGGATTTTTATTAAGCAGCTTTGCTATTCTAATCTTTTCTTATTTCACAAGGCACAAGAACCTATCCCGATAATCAATTTGTTGGGATTTTTAGGGATTTTCCTGCAGACTTTTGCTTTTCATTTGAGGTCATTGTCCATGAGACAAAGCCGAAAAATGAAGGGCAAAAATCTGCCGAAAAGGCGAAAAATACTGGAAATTAATTATCGGGATAGGTTCACACATGCACATCTTACTTACAAATGATGACGGTATCGATGCCGTTGGGCTGCGGACGCTATGGGAAAGCCTCCAAGGAATTGCAGACTTAACGATTGTAGCCCCTATGGAAGAGCAGTCAGGTATGGGAATGAGTGTCACCTATTATGGTCCGCTGCGCGCTGAGAAAGTACAGGGATTTGACCATACTCCTGCTTGGAAGATTCAGGGAACCCCTGCTGACTGCGTAAAAGCTGGACTCGGAGGAATTCTAGACTCCCCTCCTGATCTCATCGTTTCAGGAATCAATCATGGATCGAATGCGGGGCGTGGGATTTTTTCGAGTGGCACAGCCGGGTGCGTAATCCAAGGGATTCTTCAGGGAGTTCCAGGGATTGCCTTTTCTTACACCTGCTGCGACACAGAATCTTTCCCGCATGTGAAAAAGTATGTCACTCCCATTGTCCAATATGTGATCGACCATCCTTTGCCCCAAGGCACCTTTCTCAATGTCAATTTCCCTCACGAAGCGATTCAAGGGGTTAAGCTGGCGCGGCAAGGTCTCTCTTTTTGGCTAGAGTCCATCGAAAAAAAAATGCATCCTGAAGGGCACCTAGAGATCCATCTTGGAGGGCTTGTCAATGATCCTGATGAACACCCTGAAAGTGATATTGCGTTATTGAAAAAGGGGTTTGTCACAGCTGTGCCGATCCACATCAAAGAGCTGACCGATCTCACCCACTTTGAAAAAAGTAAAACCCATTTTGAACGTCATTTCTGAAAATGCTTGAACAGAATCTAGTTGATGGTTTAAGCTAGTGGACTTATGACGGGCGTATAGCTCAGTTGGTAGAGCTCCTGTCTTACACACAGGCGGTCATA
>JAGROF010000003.1 GCA_020440405.1 Chlamydiia bacterium | reverse complement strand
CCATTAACGACTATCTCGAAGATGAAACCACCATCCAGCTTCTTGGTCACGAATTCGGATGCGAAATTACAATCGATACGAGTGAAGAAGAACGCCTCCGGATCACCGACAAGACAATTCAAGAAGAAATTCAGGAAACCGACTCCCAAAAGCTTGAAGGAAGAGCTCCAATCATTGCATTTATGGGACATGTCGATCATGGAAAAACAAGCTTAATCGATACCATTCGCAAAAGTAACATTGCAGGGGGAGAAGCGGGCGCAATCACTCAGCATATCGGAGCCTTTAAGTGCCACCGAGAACATGGGGAAATTACGATTCTAGACACTCCTGGTCACGAAGCCTTCACGCTCATGCGTCAACGAGGCACAGCGATTACAGATGTGATCGTTTTGGTCGTCGCTGGAGATGAAGGGATCATGCCTCAAACCGATGAAGCGATCCGCCTTGCTAAAGAGGCTCAAGTTCCTTTAGTTGTTGCCATCAACAAGTGTGACAAAGCAAATTTCAATGCGGACAATGTTTACAGACAGCTCGCAGATCGAGAACTCCTTCCCGAAGCTTGGGGAGGAGAAGTTATCACTGTGAACTGCTCAGCAGAGACAAACGAAGGGATCCCTACCCTTTTAGAAATGCTTGCACTACAGTCCGAAATCTTGGAACTCAAAGCCAACCCAAGCACCCGTGCACGGGGAACAGTAATTGAATCTCAGATGCATAAGGGATTTGGAGCTGTTGCCACTGTTTTGGTCCAGAATGGAACCTTGAACTTAGGAGATGCACTCGTCTTTGAAGATCTCTATGCCCGTGTGAAAACGATGCACGATGAACATGGAAAAGCAATTTCCATTGCAGGACCGGCAACTCCAGTGAAGATTACGGGACTTTCTGGGGTTCCAGAAGCGGGATGTGAGTTTATAGTTGTCGAAAATGAGCGGGAAGCACGTAAGCTTTCGGAAGAAAGAGCTTCAGGGGCAAAACGGGAAAAACTCAAGCGAGGACGTGGAGAACTTGAAAGCCTCATGTCACGCCACCAAGAACTAGAAGTGAAAAAGGTGGTTCCTTTGATTCTTCGTGCAGATGTGCAAGGATCTGTTGAAGCCATCAAAAATTCCCTTCTTTCCATTCGGTCTGAAAAAGTTGAACTGAACTTTATTAGCGAAGGCGTGGGAGAAATTTCCGAGTCGGATGTGGAACTTGCAGCGGCTTCCAACGCGACCATCATCGGATTCCATACACAGGTAGAAAGTCACGCCGAAGACTTGATCAAACGTAAAAAAGTGGTGATCAAACGGCGCGATATCATCTATCAGATCATTGATGATGTGAAAGAAATTATGCTTGCCTCTCTTGATAAGATCCGCCAAGAAACCGAGAAAGGAACGGCAGAGGTCAAGCAAGTCTTCAGATCCTCTCAATTAGGATTCATTGCAGGATGCATGGTAACCGATGGAACGATCAAGCGGGAATACCATGCAAAGCTGATCCGCGAGGGTGACGTGATTTATGAAGGGGATTTTGCCTCTTTAAAGCGTGTTAAAGAAGACGTCAAAGAGGTGAGTAAAGGACTAGAATGTGGAATTCTTCTCCACAAATTCAGTGACTATCAAGAAGGGGACCTCATCAAAGGGTATGAAGTCACTTATATCCAACAGGAATTATGACCAAACGCACAGAAAGGCTCAATTCGCTACTCAAGGAAGTGATTAGTGAAGTGATTCGCAGTGATGTCCGCAATCCTCATGTCGCTGAATTTACTACAGTAACGGAAGTGGACATTTCAAAAGACCTTCATCATGCCAAAGTCTATATCAGTGTGATCGGCACAGATCAAGAAAGGAAGGAAACGGTAGAAGCTTTAGAAGGGGCTGCAGGATTTATTGGGGTCCAAGCCGCTAAAAAAGTCACAATGCGCCACTTCCCCACTTTAACCTTTCGGCTCGATACTTCTGTAGATAAGCAGATGAAGATCGATGCACTCCTAAAAAAAATTCATAATGAAGAAAAGGCCCGAAAGTCTCATGAGTGATCCAAAGAAAGAGGGGATCCTTCTTGTCGATAAAGAAAAGGGAAGAACGGCTTTTTACTTAGTTAAAGTCTTACGGAAGCTTTCAGGAATTCAAAAAATTGGCCATGCGGGAATTTTGGACCCTTTTGCGACAGGGGTAATGGTCATGCTCATTGGCCGTCCTTATACAAAGGTCTCTGACCGCTTCCTCCAAGACGACAAGGAGTATATCGCCACGGTCAAGTTAGGAGAAGGGACAGACACTTATGACTGCGACGGATCTTTAATGCATACAAGTCAGCACATCCCCTCTCTCAAAGAGATCGAGGATGTCGTCCAAGAGTTTCAAGGGAAGATCTTACAAACTCCTCCCATGTTTTCGGCAAAGAAAGTCGAGGGGAAAAAACTCTACCTCTTAGCACGTAAAGGGATAGAAGTTGAAAGAGCTCCCGTTCCCATTACGTTAACAACAAAAATTTTAGACTATTCGTATCCTGAGCTCACCATTCAAGTCTCTTGTTCAAAGGGAACATATATCCGCTCGATTGCCAATGACATTGGAGAAAAGTTGGGGTGTTTTGGACACTTGATTTCCTTAAAACGGACCCGGAGCGGCTCATTTCACCTAAAAGATTGCATTGACGCAAAATCCCTTGGGGAGCCATCATTTTCATATATCCCCTATTTAAGGAAGACCATATGAAGATTGTAAAGTCTATTGAGGAAATCCCTAAAATTGAAGGGCCTATTGCCCTCACAATTGGAATGTATGATGGTGTTCATCTAGGACACCAAATGATTCTAAACAAGTTAAGTAAGCTCACACGCAAGGGCGGGTCGCGAGTTGTGCTGACCTTTTCTAATCACCCTTCAACGCTTTTCCATCCCAATGCTCCTGTTCCCCAAATCATCTCCTTAGAGCATCGCCTCTCTCTTTTTGAAAAGCTTGGAATCGATCTTGTGATTGTTCTCCCTTTCGACCAGGCTTTCGCGAGTCAATCTTATGAGGCCTTTTTTGGGCACCTCCGCACCTATCTTCCCTTTGAACATTTAGTGGTGGGTGAAGATGCACGGTTTGGAAAAGGACGCTTAGGAGGACCTGAGCAAATTCTTAAACTGGGATGGCACACAGAATATTTGCCAAAAGAATCTTATCATAAAGAAACCATCTCTTCTGGAGCTATTCGTCGGCACTTAGAAGCGCGCGATCTAAAAAAAGTTAAAAAAATGCTTGGACGCCCCTACTCTATCTTTCTTCCCTTCGATAAGGGAAATGTGATTCGAGAAAATGAAGTCCAATATAAATGGGTGACAGGAATGGAAAAGCTCTGCTTGCTCCCCTCAGCAGTCTATGCCGTTGACCTCTATACCCAGGGAAAACCTATTCCTGCTATTGCTTTTTATCAAGGGAATCAAACCATCAATGGGGAAACAGAGCTGCAACTGACTTTGTATTTCGAAAAAGAGATTCCAGAAGCTGACACAATTGATATTGCCTTTGTCTCTTACCTCCATGATGAATTAGATCCAGAGTTCCAGGTCTCCTCAAAGGCAAGCCTCCTTGAATCGCTCAACCCTGGGCTGCCTATATGACCCAGCTTTCCTGCGGAATTGTTGGCCTTCCAAATGTTGGGAAGTCAACCCTATTTAACGCGCTGTTAAAGAAGAAACAAGCTGGGGCTGCAAATTTTCCCTTCTGCACAATCGACCCCAATGTAGGAATTGTGGATGTTCCCGACCCCCGTTTAGAAACACTTTCGGGCATTTCAAAAAGTAAAAAGCTCCTTCCTGCTACAATGACATTTGTCGATATCGCTGGACTTGTCAAAGGAGCCTCCAAAGGAGAGGGACTTGGGAACCAATTCCTTGCGAACATCCGGGAAACAGATGCAATCGTCCATGTTGTCCGTTGCTTCGAAGATGATGAAGTGATTCATGTTGAAGGAAAAATTGATCCGATTAGCGACATTGAAGTCATCAACCTCGAGCTCATTTTAGCAGACCTTCAGATGACTGAAAATAGTCTGCAAAAAATCGAGCGGCAAGCTAAAGGGAAAAAAGATCTCATCCCTGTTTTAAATGCCTTGAAAAAGGTTTCTGAGCACCTCAATCAAAGCCTTCCGGTCCGCGCTCTTGAGCTTACGGATGAGGAAAAAGAACATCTAACTCCGTATCAATTCATTACTGCAAAGCGTGTGATCTATGCAGCAAATCTCTCCGAAGAAGAAATCCTTTCTTTGGATAGCCCCCATTATAAAACAGTCTGCGACTATGCACAAAAAGAGGGAAGCCAAGTGATCCCCTTTTGTGCAAAACTTGAAGAAGAACTGGTCCAGCTCGATGAGCAGGAAGCCCAAGAGTATCTCGAAACACTGGGACTCAAAGAACCAGGACTCAATCGTTTGATCAAGGTGGGCTTTGAAACACTTGGACTGATTACTTTCCTCACCACCGGAGAACAAGAAACGCGTGCATGGACAATTCCTTCGGGGGCAACCGCTCAAGAAGCTGCCGGCAAAATTCATACCGATATTCAAAAGGGATTCATCCGTGCCGAGGTCGTCACCTTTGACGATATGGTGACCTATTCAGGGCGTGTGGGCGCCAAAGAAGCAGGTAAAGCACGCTCTGAAGGGAAAGACTACATCGTTCAAGATGGAGACGTCATCCTTTTTTTTCACAATTAGCCAAAACTTCTGGCAATAGTAAAAATGATCAGTCTTAACAAGAGCCTCCGCCAAGCAAATGTCCGCTCCACCATCCAGCACGAGGTCAAATGGAAGAATTGACATCCTTCTCGGATAGGTTCTTATGTTTCTAGATAATGTCGTCACAAGGTGATCATTCAAAAAGTGACTCCTATGAGGAAAGTTCAAGGCGCTCGATGCAAAAAGCCCAAATTGGGCTTTTGAAGCAGGACAACGATGGAATTTTCCATAGGAGGCGCTTAAGGGATGCTCAACTTGTGACGACACTATCTAAGCAAAAAATTTTATTTTTTGTTCTTGACAAAAGACACCCTTTGTTTAAAATGCTTTTTTTACAAATTCTAAGGAGGACGTTTATGAAAAAATTTCTGCAAATTTTATTTCTAGTTGCTATAGCAACTGTATCTGTCTTTGCCTTCGATTTGAAAAAAGAATTAGAAGGAGACCTTAAGAAGTATGCTAATGAATTGCCTGGAAAAGGTATTGTCTCAGACTCCATTAAAATCGAAGGAATAAAATTATCTGATTTCAAAATGATGGGAGGTAAAAAAATTATTTCTTGCGACCCTAGTGAATTAATTGATTGTCAAGTACGTTATGAAATAGACAAAGATCAATTGTCAAATACAAAAATTCATTATTTTTTAGTAGGTTTTCATAATGAAGGACCACAAGAAACAGTAAAAAAATGCCTAGGATTTATGTCAGATTCAGGTAAAGCCAAGTTTACTTTGGAAGCACCCAAAGAAGCAGGGATATACCAGATACGATTTACTCATGGAACCGGGCTTATTTTCGAACAAGCTGAGGATGATTGGTGGGAGAATCCACCGGGAGCAAATACAACCATGGGAATAGTCATAGTAAAGTAACAAATTCAAAAAAGAGAAAAACAATGAAACCAATAATTTCTTCAACTTTGTTGATTTCAGGAAGCTTCTGCATCCATGAAAGATGCCAGGGCTTATTATGGATAATACAACTGTGACATCTTAATCTTAAATTTAATGCTGATAAACTACTAAACCCTTTTAATATCCATGTTTGTCTCACTTAAAGGTGAGTTAATGACTACAGCAAAACTTATTCAGCCTATTATGAAGTTGAGAGCATAGTTGTAAAGAATATAGCCGGGAATAATTCCATAATCTCTTCTTTATTAAGCATTAAACAATTGGAATACGCCCTAGAAAAAGACTAAATTCTGAAAAGACATGCATTGCCCAAAATTTCACTGTAAAGAAAATACTAAAAGAGGTTTTACAAGGTAAAACAGAGATACAAATTGTAAACTACTCAGTCATGCGCTGTAGATTTAGGCACAAACGATTCTGGGCCTTTGAAAAGACCAATTTCACTCCCGAGTCAAAACAAACAATAATGAATTCCATACTTTTCGAAGATCATTTCTAGTAGCCTCTCTCAGGTGGCGGCTTCAGATCCACCAAGTCATGGATAGCTTTGCAGATTGGGGTAATATTGGATAAGTTCTTAGTTGGAATAATAAAGCTTTGCAAAAAATCAATTATTTTCGAAAATCATGACAATGAAATTTAATTTCCTTTTTGGAGCTCTTAGTCTTGAGTTAGATTCATGAAAGAAATCAAGCATCCCTACCTAGTGCGTCTTCTTAGCATTATCGGTATTTGTCTGGGATGTATTGTAATGGGTCTTGTCTTCACCATGATCAATACGGCGATTCCCACCATTCAAAAATCTCTCCAGATTCCCCTCATTCAAATGCAGTGGATGATGCTTTCTTTTGGAATTATTAACTGCGCTTTTCTCGTCACAAGCGGCCGTTTAGCTGATATTTATGGAAGAAAAAAAATCTTTCTTATCGGGCTCTGTTGCTCAGGAGTTGGGATGTTCATTGGAGGACATAGCCAAGGAAGTGGAGGTCTTATTTTCAGCCTGTCCCTAGCGGGGCTGGGAAATGCAATTCTTCTCCCTGTTTCTCAAGCCATGCTTGTGTCGGAATTCCCAGAATCTTATAAAAGTCGAGCCATTGCCATTTGGGCCTCTGCTATTGCCAGCGCTATGGCGCTAGGCCCTCTAGTTACTGGGGGTCTCTTAGAAGCTTTTGGATGGCAGTGGGTCTTTTGGTCGATGATTCCTCTGTTTCTCATTAGCCTATGCTTTATCTTTCTCTTCACAAGAGAAAGCAAAAATACAATTGACGCTCCTCATGTTGATGTAAAAGGGATGATCCTGATTGGAATTAGCCTTTCCTCTTTTGCATTTCTTATCACAGAGTTCGTGCATCTCTCAGTGTGGGTAAATGGAAGCCTCCTATTCATCACCGTTTTAAGCTTTTTAGCCCTCTGGCGAAGCAGTCGATCTTCCCCTTCTCCAATTCTTCTCCCTGAACTGGTGCGTAAAAAGACCTTCCTCTGTGCTTCGATTGCAAGTGGCTGCCTCATCTTTTATATCTGGTCGACTTTCTTTCTCCTTCCGATCTATTTAGAAAATGTGCGCCATCTTTCCTCCATAGGTACAGGACAACTCATGTTGGGGATTACCATTCCTGTCATTGTTTTATCACCCATTGTAGGAAGAAAATATCAACCTCATAAAGCTTGGATATTTATCTTTTATGGGTTTTTGTGTTTAATTCTGTCTTCGATTTTGCAAACATTTTTTCGCGATACAACGCCTCTTCCTGTGATCTTTTCAGCGACCCTCCTGTTTGGAATTGGCTATGGATTGATTACAGGCCCCACAGCAACTGCTGCAATTTCTGTTGTTCCCCCCTATAAAGCTGGAATCGCCTCGGGAACGTTTGTGACCTTCCAAGAAATTGGGGGAACCTTAGGACTGGCGCTTGTCGTCACAGCTGTCCGCTTAAAGTCCACCCTTACCCAAGGAATTCAAATAGGAAGTTACGCCCTTTTTCTCATCAGTCTTCTCGGAGTTATTTGCAGTCTTCTTATGAAGCCCCGTTCCCAAAAATCTCACGATCATTGACTCTTAGACCTCCTTTTGATATGCAAAAGGCATGATGACCTCTCCTTTAACGATTACAGCTTTTGCACTTATTCCCATGATCGTGGCTTTGATTGGTGGAGGACTTGCAACCCTCTATGCGTTCCCCCAAAAAATCATGAGTGCTCTACAACATTTTGTCGCAGGAATTGTTGTGGGAACGGCTGCAACAGAGCTTCTGCCTAAAATTGTAAATCATGGAGCTCCTCTCTCGATTGGAGTCGGGTTCATCTTAGGCGCTGGGGTGATGCTAGGCATCCATGAATTTGCCCACTATTTAGCGAAAAAGGGCTCGAGCAATAAGCTACCTATGGGATTGATGATTGGCTCGGCTTTAGATCTTTTTCTCGATGGTCTCTTGATCGGGATTTCTTTTCTTGCAGGAATGACAGGAGGCGTCCTCGTTGCGGTTTCTCTCAGTTTTTGTGCTTTTTTTATCGTACTCGCCCTTTCCTCAAGCTTGGTGAAGAAAGAAGTTCATAAAAAACACCAATATGCTCTTATCATTCTCACAACCCTCCTTCTCCCCATTGGGGCATTTGTGGGAAGCACAATCATTTCTCATATGCCTTACTACGTGCTAATAGAAACCCTTGCCTTTGGAGTGGCCGCACTGCTCTTTTTAGGCATTGAAGAACTCATTGCTGACGCTCACAAAGTCCACGACACGATTTGGATATCCGGAAGCTTTTTTATCGGCTTTTTAATCATTGTGATCTTTCAAAATTTCTCATGAACCGATGAGACCCAAACCACAGAGGTCAGTGAGAACACAGAGAAGCTTTCATGCCATTCTCTCTGTGTTCTCACTGTTCTCTGTGGTTTAATTCACTAACACTCTTTTACCATTTGAATTCGCATATGGAGTGAAATAGGACGGGTACTTAAACCTCAGTTAATATATGATTTTGCGTAGCTCATTAGGAAGAGGTTTGTAACTTAAATGATTTCTATTGAAATGATGAAGACATGGGAGTTTAGGCTCTGCTTTTTTTTAATTCATGAGTTTCTATTGGCCATCGGATTCTGCGCGAGCATTGCGCTCTTTGATTTTAAAAACCTCTCTCCATTTTTTACTTTTAAAAGGGTAATGAGTGTTTTTCTTTTCCTATTCTGCCTGAAATCCATAGGTACATTTTTCACAGGTTGGGAGCTTTTCAGGTAATATTCCTAAGCTGAAATTTTGTTGAGACCATTCAAAACTCTCTGCGAAGGGACGTGCCGACAAGGAAGGCATGCTTCTGAGCAGCCCATGGCTCTGCAAAATGGATTTGAAGGAGGGGGAATCAGTGCTCTTACGCGGGCCCCTGATGGAAAATCCATTCGGCTTGCCAGATCAAGCACCAGGGCGGCGGCAGGGGGCGCTAGCCGCCCGACGCATCTATCTAGCTAAGTTCTTGCACGTTTAAGGATCATGCGGAGCATTCCTGGAAATAAAATGAGGTGGATCGGCCAGAAGAGCCACCAGTAAAACCTTCCAAACAAGCCTCGGGGGCGAAAGGTCGCAATTTGATCGATTTGATGGGAGTGCACGTGGAACTCAAGCCAGGCTTCCCCAGGAACCCTCATCTCTGCAAAAAGAATCAGGTGGCGATGTTTGGGATCGATTTGCACGACTCGCCAAAAGTCAATCACATCCCCTGCTTTCAAGTCTTTTCGCTTTGTTCTTCCCCTTCGAAGCCCCACACCTCCTAGATACCGATCGATAAGCCCTCGTATTCTCCACGCCCAGTTCATCGAAAAATACCCTGTTTCCCCCCCGATGTGATACACCTGCTTAAACACGGCATCGGGATCCAAATCAAAGGACTTAGACGTCTGCATTTTGTAACAGCCATGTTCGGGAACTTTGATATACTCATGATACTGGGGATCGAGACCACTGGCTGTCCAGGAGTCGCGCCAACTGGAAATCACGGCATTTTCCTGAATCTGCTCAAAGGCTTTTTCGATTGCTTCTCGGTAAGAAAGACACGTTCGGGGCAGAATCTCTTGGACATGGTTTTCCTGGCAGACGGCATCGATGGTCATGCTATCGACAAGGGAGCGGGCTAGAAAGTAGTTTGTCGAAGTCACAAAGATCAGCCAAAGAGATGAAAGCTTTGGAGTCAGCACAGGAACAACCAAGATCAAGCGACGGAGCTTGCGCACGCGGGCAAACTCCAAAAGCATTTCCTTGTAGGTTAAGATGTCTGGCCCTCCAATATCAAAGGTTTTTCCTATGCATTTTTGATGCCCCAAGGCCTCAGCAAGATAAAAAAGAACATCTCGCACAGCAATGGGTTGACAGCGGGTTTTCACCCACTTTGGAGCCACCATAATGGGGAGCTTTTCCACAAGATCGCGTATGATTTCAAACGAGGCACTCCCTGATCCAATGATAATGCCTGCACGGAAAACGGTAACAGGAACCGAGCCGCTCTTCAAAATCTTTTCAACTTCCAGGCGAGAAGCTAAGTGCTTGGAAAGATTTTGGGTTGTGATCAATCCTGTGAGGTAAATCAGTTGCTTGCAACGGGTTTGCGTGAGGGCTTGAACAAACTGCGTTGCTGCTTTTCGATCTTTTTGATCAAAGTCTTCTAGATGACGACACATCGAATGCACAAGGTAATACGCAGCATCGATATCTGGCGGAAGCTTCACTCCTTGAAGCAAATCTCCCTGGACTACTGTCACCTGTTTTGCGATCCTTTCAGGAATATGAACACTCTCAGGAACACGGGCTAGCGCTACCACCTCATGTCCTTTTTCTGCAAGGAGCTCTAGGAGGCGTGTTCCAACATAACCGTTCGCACCTGTGAGTAACACTTTCATAATTAATTGTGATTGTCTATGATGAAAACATAAAAAGAAACTTGTTTTTGATGAGACTATCCCACTGTTATAAATGTCATTCTTTCGAGCCTTTTTCCCCTGAATTGCAGAGCTCTTTGCACCCTACTTTTTTAAGTATGGCGTGCAAAGAGCTCTGCAATTCAGAAAAAAAATTCTTCAAAACTCTGAAATTTCTAACAGGGGGATAGTCTCATGGCAGAAAAAACCGAAAAGGCGACCCCGAAGAAACTCCGCGATGCACGGAAGAAGGGACAAGTCGCTAAATCCAAAGATTTCCCCTCTGCATTTACGTTTGCCGCGTCATTTGCTTTGATTGTGGCAACTTCTGGGTACTTTTTTAAGAACCTTGCGGGATATATGCTGCTTACGTTTACGGGAGTGAAAGAAGGAGAGCATATCGCTTCTCAAATTCCCATGTATTTCACTGCTGCATTTGAGGTGATCTTTAATACATCCATGCCCTTTATGATTCTCATCTCTTTGATTGGCGTCCTGGTGAACTTTCTCATTATCGGTCCTCTCTTTTCTTTGCAGGCAATGAAACCAGATATCAAGAAGCTCAATCCTGTCACGAACCTG
>JAGROF010000035.1 GCA_020440405.1 Chlamydiia bacterium | reverse complement strand
GATGAATTGTTACTATTTTAAACTAATTCAGCTATAATTTCTAGGGGACAAGGATTTTGAGGGAAGAAGGAAGGATGCGGATGTAGACATCATCTTCCACAGAAAGGGGTTCCCCATCAATGTGGAGGGTTTTTAGAGGTTTTTTCAAGATCACTTCTTGGCAGCGAAAGGATTCGGTGTATTTGGAATCTTCTAGGTGTTTGGTGAAGAGATCATGAACAAGCTTGGGAGCAGCATGGGGAGGGAACTCTTTCCAAATGATCACGTCCAGAAAGCCATCATCAATTTTTGCATTGGGGGCAATGAAGGCATTATTCCCATATTGCTTGGCATTGGCAAAGCAGATGAGAAAGGCACGTTTATGGAAGGGCTTGCCGTCGATTACAAGATCGTAATCTTGAGGCTTATATTGGGGAAGCTCTGAGAGGACGGCTAGGAGGTAAGACGCAGGGCCGCGGATGTTAAAGTTTGCAAAGGTGGCGCTTACATCGGCATCAAAACCAATCCCTGCGACGCCCAAGTAGGCCTCTTCATTGATCCGAACCGTGTCAATCCAGAGGTCTTTTTGTTGATTGATCACTTGAATGGCTTTCGCGGGATCTGTAGGGATATCAAAGTGGCGGGCAAATCCATTTCCAGACCCTGTGGGAACAATGGCTAAGGCTGCTGAAGAGCCGATCATCCCTTGGGCGACTTCATTAACCGATCCATCACCCCCCACCGCCACAATGATTTCAGAGCCCCGTTTGATCGCTCCAGCGCTTAATTCTGTAGCATGTTTGGGGTAGGCGGTGTACAAGATTTCGTATTCAAAAACCTTCCGGTTCAAGTTTTTTTTGATCAAACGTTCAATTCTTTTTTGCTTTCCCACTCCAGAAAAGGGATTTACGATAAAAGTTATTTTTGTTTTCCCAAATAAAGGAGCGCAAAAAAGAAATAATAAGAATAGTGACTTCTTCATGTCCTACAATTATATTCCATCCAAAAATAGTAGACAAGGGGTAGAGATATAAGTAGGATAGGTTCATGGAAATGACTGACCCTCATCGCTTCCTGGGCCTCCAAGATGGAGGAAGATGCATTCGCCTTCTTGAAGAAGGGGAGGTTTGGGTGCAGGGAAAGAAAGTCCCCTTAAGGAAAAATGAAAAGGGGATCTATGAGTACATTTCTGAAGTTCCTTTGCAGCCGAAAGATTACACGATCAAGCATGCTGGTGGTCTTGTGGCTCACGATCCTTATGCGTTTCCCCCGACATTTTTAAAAGAGGATGAGGAGCTATTTGCTCAAGGCAAGCATCTGTTGATTGATGAGGTGATGGGAGGGCGCTTGTGCATTCATGAAGGGGTAGAGGGGGTCAAATTTGCGGTGTGGGCTCCTTGCGCAAAAGGAGTTTTTTTAATTGGGGATTTTAATGACTGGGAGTGTGACCGGAATCCGATGCGCCGGATGGGGTCTTCGGGAGTGTGGGAGCTGTTTGTTCCTGGGCTGCAAGAAGGAGAGCGGTACAAGTTTGCTGTAGAGACTTTAGAAGGGATCATTAAAAAAAAGGCAGACCCTTATAGCTACCAAGGGGAAATGCGCCCGAATACCGCCTCTGTTGTGACCCGCATTGATCATCACATTTGGGGAGATCAAAAATGGATGGAGACCCGGAAAAAAGGATTAGAGGGGCCCCTCAATATTTATGAAGTTCACTTAGGAGCTTGGAAAAAAAGGGGGCGAGAGTTCATGGGGTACCGTGAGATGGCTCCTCTTTTAATCGAGTATGTCAAAAAAATGGGGTATACCCATGTCGAATTCATGCCAGTGATGGGGCATCCCTTTGATGAGTCATGGGGATATCAGGTGACAGGGTATTATGCCATTTCTCGCCGGTATGGAACCGTTGAAGATTTCCAGTTTTTAGTCGATCAGCTTCATCAGCAGGAAATTGGAGTCATCTTGGATTGGGTTCCTGGGCATTTTCCGACTGATGAACATTCTATCGCGCGGTTTGATGGGACCTTTCTCTATGAGCATGAAGATCCACGTCAAGGGTTTCATCCCGAGTGGAATACCCATATCTTTAATTTTGGGCGTTACGAGGTAGAAAATTTTCTCCTAGGAAGTGCTCTCTTTTATCTCGATAAGATGCATGTGGATGGACTCCGTGTCGATGCGGTTTCCTCAATGGTGTATCTCGATTTTGGAAGGAAAGAAGGGGAATGGGTTCCCAATGCAAAAGGGGGAAATGAAAACTTGGAAGCTGCTGCCTTTTTAAAACGTCTCAATGAGACAGTAAAAGAGCGCTTTCCTTCTGCTTTGATGATTGCTGAAGAGTCGCATGCCTATCCAGGGGTTACAGATCCCGAAAGACTTGGGTTTGATCTGCGCTGGGATTTAGGGTGGATGAATGACACCCTGAAGTACTTTCAAACGCCTCACGCGCATCGTGGGGAAGTCCATGATCTTTTGGTTCATGAGATGACCTACTTCTATGATGAAAAACACTTGTTGCCTCTTTCTCACGATGAAGTGGTACACGAGAAAAAAAGCCTCCTTTCGAAGATGCCAGGTAATGAGTGGGAAAAGTTTGCAAATCTTAGACTTCTTTTAAGTTTGATGGTGTGTCATCCAGGAAAAAAGCTTCTCTTTATGGGAGGTGAGATCGGACAGTGGCATGAATGGAACTCTAGAGAGGAACTGCATTGGGATGTCTTAGCAATGCCCTACCACCATCAGCTCCAATATTGCGTGTCTCAGCTCAATGCATTTTATCGAGAGCATCCTGCACTTTTTACGGATGACTTTTCAAAAAAGGGATTCGAGTGGGTTGATTACTCAGATCGAACCCATAACGTCTTTTCTTATCTCCGAAGAGGAGGAGAGGAAACCCTCCTTTGCATTCACCACTTTTCCCCTGAAGAGCTCAGTCACTACTTGATTCCCTTTAAGAAGTGCGGGGCAGTCCAAGAAATTTTTTCTACCGATTCAAAAGAATTTGGGGGGTGTGGCATAATGAATCCTGAAATAACCATAGAAAACCAGGGAATTCGGCTGACGCTGCCCCCTCTTTCAACACTGATCCTCACTGTATGACCAAAGATGAATACTTAGCCCTTCTCAAAGAGATCAAACGTCATAATCAACTCTACTTTGATCGCTCTCAACCGGAAATCACCGACTATGAGTATGATTTGCTGGTGAAGAAAGCAGAAAAAATCGAAGCAGAGCATCCGGAATGGGTTCCAGAGGATACCCCAACGCTCAGAGTCGAAGAACAGCCGACCAAAGGATTCAAGCAAGTCACACACGATCATCCTATGCTTTCTTTAAGCAATACCTATTCGAAAGAAGAAGTGGCTGAATTTATCAAGCGTGTGGAAAAGAACCTCGAAGGGCGCGTAGTGGATTATTGCGTCGAACTAAAAATGGATGGAGTGGCGCTCTCGCTGCAGTATGAAGAGGGGAAACTGGTGCGCGCTGTGACTCGAGGGAATGGAAAGCGTGGGGATGATATCACGGCCAATATCCAAACGATCCGATCCATTCCTCATCAGCTTCAGGAAAAGGTAACATTAGAAGTGAGAGGGGAGGTCTTCATCCCGAAGCAAGATTTTATCGAGATGAATCGGGAGCGAGAAGAAGAAGGTGAGGTGTTATGGGCTAACCCTCGGAATGCGGCAGCAGGCTCTTTAAAACTTTTAGATGCTCAAGAAGTGGCAAAGCGGAAGCTCGATATTGTTGTTTACAATGCCATAGGATCGGGGCTTTCCCGTCAGTCTGAAATCCATGCTTATTTGAAAAAACTCGGCCTTCCTGTCGGAGAGGATGCGCACTTTCAAGTGTGTCAAAATATTGAGGAGATCTTTGCATTTGCAGATCGAGTCGAAGCGATGCGAGGAAACCTCCCTTTTGAAATTGATGGTATTGTCATTAAAGTCGATTTGTTGCGGTATCACGATATGATGGGCGCGACAGCTAAAAGTCCGCGCTGGGCGGCGGCCTATAAATTTGCTCCTGAGCAAGCTGAAACGATTATCGAGGCGATTCATGTGCAGGTGGGGCGCACAGGAGTGCTCACCCCTGTCGCTGACCTAAAACCCGTTCCTCTTGCGGGGAGTACGATTTCCCGCGCAACCCTCCATAATGAAGAAGAGGTCATGCGCAAAGATATTCGGAAAGGAGACAGTGTGATCATCGAAAAAGGGGGCGATGTCATTCCAAAAGTCGTTAAAGTTCTCAAAGACAAACGTCCGCCTGGTGCAACGCCTTGGGCGATGCCCGAGCACTGCCCGATTTGTGGATCACAAGTGATTCGGAAAGAGGGGGAAGTCGCGGTGCGTTGTCCCAATAAAGCAAGCTGCGGAGGGCAAAACCTGCGACGGATTTCCTTTTTTGCTAGCAAAAATGCCATGGACATCGATCACTTAGGACCCGAGATTATAAAAAAACTGATCGACATCGGGTTTGTCTCTAGCCCCTCTGACTTATACCGCTTAACAAAAGAAGAATTAGCGCAACTTGAGGGTTTTAAGGACAAATCGATTGAGAATCTTTTGAAGAGCCTCGACGCATCGAAAAAAACGACACTGGCACGCTTCATCTTTGCTATTGGTATTCCTTACGTCGGAGAGGGGACCGCACAACTCCTTGCAGATGCTGCAGGAAGCCTCGAAAAGTTGTCGCATTTAACAGAAGAAGAACTGCGATCGATCGATGGAGTCGGGGAAAAAGTTGCCCATTCAATTGTGGAGTTTTTAGGAGATCCTGCGCAACAGCAAGAAATTGCTGCTCTCCTTGAGCTAGGAGTGACTCCAACAGCGCAAATGAAAAAAATTGCGGGGCACCCCTTTGAAGGGAAGGCTTTTGTTTTAACAGGGTCTTTAGAAAGCTTGACTCGTTCCGAAGCAGGAACACTCATTAAAGAGCGAGGGGGAAAAGTGAGTGGAACCGTGAGCAAAAAAACCGATTACGTCCTGGTGGGAGAAGATCCCGGATCAAAATTTGAAAAAGCTAAGGACCTTGGCATTCCAATTCTCGACGAAGCTGCTTTTCAAAAAATGTTGTAACCGTTACCCTTAGTGAAAAAGGTACAACATTATGATTAAAGTGATCTTTGGAGCGTTTATTGGAGCCATCATTGCCTTTGTGTGGTCCTTTATTTCTTGGACTGTGCTTCCCTGGCACGATGCAGCAATGAACAAATTTAGCAACCAAGAGTTTGTGCTCTGGGTGATGAAGGAAAATGCTCCTAAAGGTGGCGTTTACGTGGCTCCCTATGCCACATCGACAGAAGGAAACCTTTCTCCTCATGAAATTGCAAAAAATCTTGAAGAGCAACGTGCTGCCATGAAAAAAGGTCCCTTTGTCTATGCACAAATTAAAGTTGGTGGCATGGATCCGACTCATCTGAGTATTTACGTCTACTCGTTTTTGACCCAATTTGCAGGAGCTATCCTTATTTGCTGGCTCCTCAAACAAGCCACAGAACTGAGCTATAAAGGGCGTCTTCTTTTTGTCATGATTGTCGGGCTAACCGTTGGCGTGCTCGGATTCATTCCTGACTGTAACTGGTTTGGCGCTGGATGGAAATTCACCTTCGTGATGATCGCTGATCTTGTCATCACTTGGTTCCTTGCTGGACTCTTTCTTGCTGCCTTCATTAAGGAAAGCGAGATTCCCGACCGCGAACTCATGATGTAAAAGAACTTATCCTAATCGGATTGCACAGGTTGTTTGAGGGTTTGCTGCATGGAGAAGAGACTCATACTTATCTAAAGAGATATTGATGGTCCCTTTTTCATATTGTGAATAGGCATTGGGAGATTTAGATCCTAGATTTGAGGCAACCTCACGAATTGTTAACCCACTGACTTCCCTTTGACGCCTTAAAGCTAGAGATAAGAGAAGTTTATCGTTGTTACAACTGAGCCCAAAGCCATCACTTCCATCTTCTGAAAGAGAAAGCTTAAAGGCCTTTCGGGCTGTTTTTCCAAAGTAAGATTCAACTAGTTCAAGAACAGCATCTTGAATCATATCTAGGGCATTCTTTCGGTTTTTCCCTTGGGTCATTAATTCTAGAGATGCGATTTCAACAATCCAGTATTTTCCTTTTGGATCTTTCTCGATAATTCCATCCAGTTCCATTGTCTATTTTTCTCCCTTATTGGGGTTTAGCTTTGCTTTCCTTGCGATAGTATCGTCATGTGTAGCTTATCCCTTAAGAAGTTTTTATGGAGAATTTCATCATTGACCTCCTTCAAAAGCCCGAAATGGGCTTTCTGCATCGGTCGCCTTGAACTTCTCTCATATAAGCTTCTTCTTGAATAATCTTCTCAAGACGACACTATCTAGTATGGGTTTCAAAAATTCTTGTCATAAAAGTAAAATATTCAGTATGATGCATTTTTGTTTTTTTAAGGAGTTATCTTGAGCTGTCGATTAGAAGTTCTGAGGGGGTATGGTGAAGCATTTAGCGTGGAAGCAAAAGTAGGGGAGACAACTGTAGTTGTCACCGAGGTCAATTTCCAAGCGTTTGCTCCGGTTATCACTGCAGTCCGGTTGTCCCAAAGGGGGCTAAAAGTCATTCCAAGTCTTTTGTTTCAATTGCCAAACCTAGAAAGACTTGATCTTTCGCGTAACAATATTTCCGAGGTGCCTGAGGCAATACGGCGCCTTACCAAGTTGAAGGTGCTGGATTTAAGTTACAATGATTTAAAAGATTTTCCCCCGATTCCGCAGAGACTGGAAAAGCTTTTCGTGGCTCACAATCAGATTCCTTCCACTCCTGATCTTTCTGAGAGTCATATTGTGGTTCTGGATATAGAGGGTTGTGGGGTTCAGCATAGGGGACGTTTTCCAGAGAACATTCGAGTCATTTCTTAGTTTCTAAGAAGGTGAAGTTGGCGGCCAACACGCCCTCGATACCTTCCTGCTCTACGGGCTTGGCTGCGACGATATTTATCGAGTAAAGGAATTTCGTCCAACCTGTCAAAGGTAAAATCGGGGAGGTTCCCGACTGTGAGCCGAGAGACAGCCCGTCCTATAAAAGGTTTTGCTCTTTTTGAGTCGACAAGAATGGTGTTTTCTGAAACGAGGGATTCTAAATGTTCAACCATTTGGCCGTAATGGTCGTGGTCCTTGAATCGCACCCACTCTGTGATATTAGAGATGTAAACTACATCAAAGGTTCCTTCTGTTGCAAGGGTGCGGATCCGATCCGTATCTTGGGCAAGATTGAGGCGCATGTGAACAATTTTTCCGTTCCGATAGAGATCTCGAACGCATCGATATGAGGCATCATCTTTAAGCCAGCTAAACTCAAAGGTGGCATAATGATTAAAAACGTCTTTAAGATAAGCGCTCAGCTCATTGTCGCCTGCGAGATCGAGATCTGGGAAATAGATGTCCTTATTGACAAAGAGTTCTTCCTGAAACTGCGCCATAAATGTTTCTCTAGATAGGGTGTTTGTCACAGCAGTTTGCACCCAGGTATAAAGAGCTGTCATGGAGGGGGCAATGTCACAAATATAGGCTTTTTTGATGTTGCGTCTAGCTAAGATATGGTAGTTAAACTCAAAAGCAAATCCCAGGTAAAGTCCCCCTTCTGAACTTTGAGGCATCCTATCGATCTGTCTAAAAATGCCAGGATGACCATCCTCTGTTGTCAGAAGGAAAGGGTGACCATGAAAGTCAGAGGGATTGTAACGGAAGGAGCGGCGGTTGAGTGCATGGAACAGTTCAGATCGGGTTTGAGGAATGGGAGCTTTGGGTTGTGTAACGTCGAGTCCATATGGAGAGGGAGTGGCAAGGATTGTATCAGGGGTAAAAAGTTGGGTGAGAGTTTTATATTCACTTTCCGTAAGAGTTTCTGCCCTATGGAGTGAAATCACATCAAAGACTTGTCCATTTGCATGGGCTGCTTGAGCGAGGTTTTCAATTGTTTCTTGATCTTTTAAGTTAAGAGGTGAATGAATGATTCCCCCTTTTTGGTAAAGGCTGCGGACGGCTGCATAGGCCTCATCCGTATGCAACCAGCTATACTGAGGCGCTGTGAGCAAGTCAATAGCTTCTCTAACGCTGTAGCCAACCTCTAGGTAGTAGGTTTCCTTTGAGGCTAGCTCATCTTCTAATGCTATGAGAAAGTCTTGGCGGGAGGGGGTGTTAACAATCATCTGCTGAATCCAAAGATAAAGGGTCGTTTCTCTCAGGTTGTTTGAGCAAAGATACGCTTTTTCGACAGGGCGGCGGGCTAAAACATTGAGATCCATAAGGAAGCTAAACCCGATATAAATTCCTTTTTTGGGGAGAGGATAAGAACAAATGGAATCGATAACTTCAGGGAAAGGGAGTGTCTCAGTCAATGAAATGGGCCTTTCTGAGGACGTGGTGGGATGACTTTCTGAAAGCGTTGGAGCGATGCATTGCCTTTTTGCAGGTGCAGATTCAGATATAGTTTTAACAGACATTAAAATCCCCCTTTAAAAATTTTTATTAAAAGAATCATAGCACAATGATTTTTATAATAAAATAGGGGTCATTTTTTTAATTAGAAAGCAAGTCACCAATCAAGGTTTGGTGGTTGTAGCTGTGAAGCTTCACCCGTTGGAGGGTGCCGA
>JAGROF010000034.1 GCA_020440405.1 Chlamydiia bacterium | reverse complement strand
AGAGCTTGAGCAAGCGGTGCATGCTGTGGCGCAACTTTCTGACGATTTTGATGCTCAAAGACAAATGGTTGCTGTCGTGACTATGAACATTGCGAGAGCAGCGGGCATCGCTGATGGATCGCGAGAAATGGAGGTCCTAGTTGACCAGATGAGTCACCTCTGGCTCAAAACGACTCCTATGGCTGGGGAAATGACTCCTCTTGCTGTTATCAATTATGCAGATAAGCTCGCTCAAGAATTCGATGCGAATGATCTTGACTCTGTCTATGACAAAGTGCAAGCTCATGCCGCACTCTTTGCTCAAGCTAGCCTGACCAATCTATCAGGTGTTGCTGAAGACGACATGGAAGCGCTTGAAAAAGCTACTGCAAAGTTTCAAACCCAAATCTGGGATGCTCTTAAAGCAAATCCTAAGTTCCAACTTAAAATGAAACTCGCTGTCAGAAATATTAATCAACGCATTGGTGAGCTGCATAACCTCACAACCACTACAGACCATGTCTCTGCTGAAGTCATGAAACGCTTCAAAGGGATCTCTAGAGAAAACCTTGGCACTCAGACTGGAGAAATGCACTTCATCGCACAAGTAATGAGCACTTATGGCATGACAGACGACGTGTTCACTCTTCTTCGTGCTTATGATGGAACCTTTGACAGAGCTTCAGGAACTTGGGAAAGAATGCCTCTTGAAGACGTGCAGAATGCTTTTGTAGGAACCAGCATGAGTGAAACCCTTGCAGCAGTGATCGAAGAGAATACCGAAGCTGGTACTGTGGACATCTTTAAAGTCTTTACAGATGATCGCATCCTAGGTCAAGCTGCCGTGATGCAAGAACGAGCAAGACTAATGGCACAAGGACAAACAAGCCAAATTTCATCAGATGAAGCAAAGCGATCCCTCTTCAAGCTCTTCATTTCTTACTCAAAAGAGCTCACTGTGCAATACGAAGAAGCGCTCGATTATCTCAGAAATGAACCTTATCCAAGGATGGCTGCTGTCAACCATTATCAACCCGGAGAAAAGCAAGTAGAACTTGAAGGGCTAAGAAGAGAGCTTCAAAGTCTGGCGGTTCTTGCTTCTCAAGGAACGACGGATAAGCCTGAACTTCAAGAGACACTTAGTGGGGATGGAGCAGCACGTGCTTTAAACGCTATTGCTACCCCTCAAGGACTCCGCGAAGACATCGTTGACATGTTTGCAGAGCCTTATGTGCAATCCCTTGGCATTAGAGACCCTCGCGATATCGATGACACACCTCTTCAAGACAGGTATAACTTGCAAGATAAAGACTACTATCGGATGCTTGAAACAGCCATGGGTCTGCGTGAAGCAAATGTTGCGGGATCTGCAACACTGACTCACGAAACTCTAGAATTCCTAGGAACAGATGCAGCGGCTTATATCCTCCTGACGCAAGGAAGGTTATCAAGAAAAGAGTATAGCGAGCTTTTAAAGAGCTCGTCTAATGCAAAAGCTGCACATGACGCTGTGAAGGAAGCCCTAGAAGGCATAACGCTTCCCGTCACCACAAGAAGCGGAAAAGCTTTTTTTATCACGCTTCCTAATGGGGAAAAAATGGAACTCAGAAACTTTGACGAAGAACAAAAAGCTGCGTTTGAGCAGCTGCTCATCACGCAACGTACAAACTTTGCAAAAGCTGAAGAAACTGAAAGCCTTATAAGCAGCTTGCCTCCAGCCCCACTCACGGTAGACGAGTCTGTTGAAAGCGAGGCCCCTTTGACTCCAGAGGCAATTCTTGCTGCAATTGCTCAGGATGGACCAGAAGAGACAGCACGCCGATTGGCTCGAATGACCTTAAGGGTTGAGGAGCTTAACGATAGCCATGACTCTCTTGTTGCGGAGATCAGTGCTGAGCTCACAAATCTCCAGGTGGACGAGACAAAAGAGGAAGCTTTTGATACCCTTCTGCAAATCATGGGAATTGAAGAAGAAGAAGAAAATCTCTCGCGTCTTGATCGTGGAAAGATTAAGGCAGCACTTGAACAAAGCTCTCCAGAAGCTGTTGCACAGTTTATGATAAACCACCTGTATGGAAAAGAAATCGATGTAGCAGTTGAGGGTACCCCAAAAAACCAACACGACCAAATGCGTGAATACCTGCGGATTTTAGCGCTCTCTCAAAGCGTATCTCAGAAAGACAAGGCATTTAGGGATTTAAATGCGCTTTATTCCGAGATTGAGCAGGCAAACTAACCCTGAAAGGGCCTGTGCTGTGAAAGCATGGGCCTTTTTCTTTCAAACCTTACTTTTTAGACGAGATTCTAAAATATTAAACCTTTTATTATAAGTTATTTAAAAATACATATTTATTGTAAATTACTTATTTTAAGATACTTATATATTAATATGAAATTTAATTGTTATTTGTGTTATAATAATTATCGTTATCTTAAAAAAACATTAATAATCAAGAAGGGTGAAACAATGGAAGAAGTAAGATTACCAAGATCTTTGAGTATGGATGCTCTAAATCTACATACAACACAGTCTAGAAGAGAAGAGTTTTCTTCTAGTCCATCTGCCGTAAATGGCTCTAGCTTAGCTATTAGAGAAGTCCGTCAAATCAGTGTCAATGACGCTGTTGAGCAGGCATTTGGACTAAAATCCGGTCAAATCACAGAAGAAGGAGGTCTCTCAAAAGGGCACGCTCTTCTAAATCAGGAGTTTTCAGCTTGGAAACTCGCTGGTGATGAAGTCGCAAGAGGCGGTACAGTCCCTGGAGGATTCTTTGCAACAGCCTGGTTTGGGATAAAAACATTCTGGACTTGCGTCTTTCAGGGTAGCAACCTTGTTAAGGAAGCAACAGCCAACCAAGAACTGCTAAAAAATCCTACTGAAGTCACGCAAGCTGTCAAGTACCTTGCAGGACTCAGAGACCGTGGAGTTACCATTGACCTGGATCAGTATCGTGAGCATGGACTTGCCCGTGCAAAAGGAGATAGACCCCAGATTAACACAGAAAATGCCGTAGAACAAAACGCTGATCTAATTCTTGGAAGCATCAAAGAAAAGAGTAAAACAGGAGCTTTTGTTACAAGCTCTCAAAAAAGAGAAGCCCTTGCAGAGCTTGAGCAAGCGGTGCATGCTGTGGCGCAACTTTCTGACGATTTTGATGCTCAAAGACAAATGGTTGCTGTCGTGACTATGAACATTGCGAAAGAAGCGGGCATCGCTGATGGATCGCGAGAAATGGAAGTCCTAGTCGACCAGATGAGTCACCTCTGGCTCAAAACGGCTCCTGTAGCTCCTGGAGAAAAGGCTCCTCTTGCTGTTATTAATTATGCAGGTAAGCTCGCTCAAGAATTCGATGCGAGTGATCTTGACTCTGTCTATGACAAAGTGCGAGATCATGCCGCACTCTTTGCTCAAGCTAGCCTGACCGATCTATCAGGTGTTGCTGAAGACGACATGGAAGCGCTTGAAAAAGCTACTGCAAAGTTTCAAACCCAAATCTGGGATGCTCTTAAAGCAAATCCTACGTTCACATCTAAAATGAAAACAGCTGTCGGAGGTATTAATCAACGCATTGATGCGCTGCATAACCTCACAACCACTACAGATCATGTCTCTGCTGAAGTCCTGAAGCATTTTAAAGGAATCGCAAGTGAAAATCTTGGCACTCAGACTGGAGAAATGCACTTCATCGCACAAGTGATGAGCTCTTACGGCATGACAGATGATGTGTTCACTCTTCTTCGTGCTTATGACGGAACCTTCGACGAAGCTAAAGGAACCTGGGACAAAATGCCTCTTCAAGATGTTGTGATTGCTTTAGGAGGACAATGGTCTGCAACTGATTCAATTGCAGACATGTTGCCAGAAAATGTGAATGCAAATCTAGTTCTGGTCCTTGGGGACAACACAGATGGCTCTGACAATGTAGACATTTTTAAAGTCTTTACAGATAGTCGCATCCTAGGCCAAGCCGCTGTGATAAATGAACAAGCCAGACTCCGTGCACAAAAAGGAACAAGCCAAGTTTCAACAGCTGAAGCAAAGCAGTCTCTCTTCAAGTCTTTCCTTTCTTCCTCAAAAGAGATTACTGCTCAGTACGAAGCAGCACTGAATTACCTCAGACGTGAAGGCGCTCCAATTACAGCTGCTGTCGATCATTATGACCAAAAAGGAAAGCAAGCAGAACTTGAAGGGCTCAGAAGAGAGCTTCAAAGTCTGGCGGTTCTTGCTTCTCAAGGAACGACGGGTAGGCCTGAACTTCAAAAGACACTTAGTGGGGATGGAGCAGCACGTGCTTTAAACGCTATTGCTACCCCTCAAGGACTCCGCGAAGACATCGTTACAGGCATGTTTGCAGAGCCTTATGTGCAATCCCTTGGCATTAGAGATCCTCACGATATCGATGACACACCTCTTCAACAAAGACATAACTTGCAAGATAAAGACTACTATCAGATGCTTGCAACAGCTATGGGACTGCGTGAAGCAAATGCCGCAGGATCTGCAACACTGACTCACGAAACTCTAAAGTTCCTAAATAACCCCGCAGATGCCGCCCGCATCCTCCTGACGCAAGGAAAGATGTCTTCAAAAGAGTTTGCTGAGCTTATGGCAGAGTCGCAAGCAGTCCGAGATGCAGCGCAAGCTGTTACGGATGCAATGCAAGACATTACAGACCCTGTTCTCAACAGAAGTGGAAAATCGCACTTCATTGATCTTCCAAGTGGCGAGCGTGTAGAGCTCAGAGTCTTTAATGACGAGAGAAAAGCTGCGTTTGAACAGACTTTGATCAAGCAGCATGCAGCTCTTGCTGCAGCCCAAGCAGCGATGAACACTCCTAAATACATGATCGAAGAAGGAAAAATCGAGCGTCTGACATTAGCCGCTAAAGGCAATGAAGAACGCATTGCTCAAGATCTTGTCGCAGGGATGAACTTCAACGATGTCAGCGAAGCGCATAGAGCAGGCATGAAAAAAATGACTGTAAATGCTCTAACAAGTGCTCTTCGAGGACTTCAAAGTGAAGAGACTGCCGGTGACGCTTTTGCAATGCTTCAAGGAACATTGGCAACTGGAGCGTTACCAGAAAGAGCTATCCCAGCAGACTTTGACTTGGATGTAGAGAGTCCTGTGCTTCCTAGAAGCCCCTCTGTAGAGGATTTTGTACTCATAGAACAGGAAGCTCCAAAAATGACTGCTGGGCAACTTCTTGCTCTAATCGCTAAGGACGGGCAAGAAGCCACAGCACAGACTTTGGCTAAAAGGGCCTTAGGTGTTGATGAGCTTGACGGAGGAGATGATGAAATTTTAGAAGCAATCTCTGCTCAACTAACGCGTCTTCAAGTTGAGGATTCTCAAGAGGCTGCTTTCAAAGCCATCGAAGACATCTTTGAGTATGCTGCACATTTAGAAGCAGAAGAAGCGTTTCATGATGCGGTTGATTTCAAAGACTTGAGTCGTGCAAACATCGAGCGCTCTCTTGGGCAAGCAGAGTCTGTTGAAACCTTTGCTAGAGACCTTGTAGAGTTCATGATGGGTGAAGCAGTTGACGTGACAGTTGAAGGACCGGCTCAAGCTGCCTACACTACTGTGCTCACTTATCTTCAAGTCTTGAATGGTGACGCTGAAGAAGAGCAGAAAGCAGGCGCATTCCAGCAACTAAATGCGCTCTTTCATGAACTTCAGGCACATTAAAGCACTTGTCTAATCTCGTCTGAGAGACTAGATCAAACACAAAGGCTCGTGCCCCAGGCACGGGCCTTTTTTTATAGGAGATGAAGCTCCTCCTTGGTGCTCTCTCTGTTCTCTGTGGTATTTTTTATAATTTAACAACGCCCACGCCTCCCCCAGAACAGCTCTCACCTTCATTCAGAGAATGTCTCTTAGCACAAATAAATAACCACAGAGAACAGTGAGAACACAGAGTTGGACATTTCTTCTCTGTGGTATTTTTATAAATGAATGGGTTTGCTAGTAAGAGCAAGGGCAGCTTCTTTGAGAGCTTCGGAGAGGGTGGGGTGGGCATGGCAGGTGCGAGCCAGATCGGCAGCGGTGGCCCGCTTTTCTAAAGCCAGGGTGGCTTCAGCGATGAGCTCACCGGCGTGGGCGGAGAGAATATGGACCCCTAGGAGGATCCCTGTTTGCGCTTCGGCAATCATTTTGACAAAACCTACATCTTCTCCAGAGCAACGGGCACGGGAGTTGGCTTTGAAGGGAAACTTGCCGGTTTTGATGGAAATTCCCATTTTTTTAGCCTCTTCTTCGGTCAGGCCAACGGCTCCGACTTCAGGGTGGGTATAGACAACACTAGGGATGGCGATATATTCGATGTGAGGGCTTTGCCCGGCAATGAGCTCGGCAACAGCGACCCCTTCTTCTGAGGCTTTATGAGCGAGCATGGGGCCATCGACGATATCTCCAATGGCGTAGATGTGAGGATGAGAGGTCCGAAAGTTGCGATCGATCGGGATAAAGCCCCGCTGATCGGGGGTAATTTGAAGGGCTTCTAAGCCGAGTCCTTGGGTATAGGGGCGCCTTCCAATGGAGAGAAGGGCTTTATCGGCAGAAAGGGTCTTGCCTCCTTCGATCGAGAGTTGCACTCCTGAGGCTTTCACTTCGGCTCCGGCAACTTTGGATGAGAGCTGGAAGGTGAGCCCTTGCTGGGTGAGTGTCTGCTGGAGGGCCGTCGAAATAGCGCTGTCTAGAGTGGGACAAATCTTGTCGAGAAACTCCACAAAATGAACCTCTGTTCCTAAGCGGCTATAGACTGAGCCAAGCTCCACTCCAATAATCCCTGCTCCTACGACAATCATCTTCTTCGGAACCTCTTTCAGTGCCAGGGCGCCGGTGGATGAAAGAACTTTCTCTTCATCAAAGGGAAGAAAGGGAAGGGGTGTGGGCTCGGATCCGGTTGCCAGAATAAAGTTTTTGGCGGTGTATTTTTTCCCTTCAACGGTGATTGTATGGGGATCTTTAAAGGTGGCTAACCCTTGAATGGCAGTAATCCGATTTTTCTTAAACAATCCTTGGATTCCTTGGTTAAATCCTGCGACTACCTCACTTTTCCGTTTCATCATCTGAGAGAAGTTAAGGGTTGGGGTCGCTTCAATTCCATGGGTTTTCCCTTCGTGAAGGAGCTGAAAATACATTTCGGAAGATTGCAATAAGCATTTGGAGGGAATGCACCCGACATTTAGGCAGGTGCCGCCAAGGGTTTTGTCTTTTTCAACGCATGCAGTTTTAAGCCCTAGCTGCGCGGCGCGAATGGCTGCGACATAGCCTCCAGGGCCTGATCCAATGACGATCACATCAAAGGAATCAGTCATCGGTTTCTCCTAAGAGATTGAAAAAGGCTAAAAAGATGCCAAAAAACGTGGAATTAAAAATATCTTTAATACTGGATAGGTTCATAATTCGCATGCACCCTCTAAAAGCAAGCGCTCGGGCTTTTCGAGCATTTCTTTTACACGGACAAGAAAGGTGACGGCTTCTTTTCCATCGATAATCCGATGGTCATAGCTCAGGGCCAGATACATCATGGGACGGATTTCTATTTTGCCCTCTACAACAACGGCTCGCTGCACAATGTTGTGCATCCCTAAAATGGCACTTTGGGGAGGGTTGATGATCGGAGTGGAAAGCATCGAGCCAAACACCCCTCCGTTAGTAATCGTAAAGGTTCCTCCTTGGAGGTCTTCAATGGAAATGCTTCCCTCTCGTGCTTTGACAGCAAAGGCTTGAATCCCCTTTTCAACTCCTGCAAAGGTCAGCTTTTCAGCATGCCTAAGCACGGGAACCATGAGTCCTTTAGGTGTCGAAACTGAAATACTGATGTGACACCCCTCGTTATAGACGATTTCGTCTCCATCGATATAGGCGTTGACATCTGGCAACTCTTTGAGTGCCGCAACACATGCTTTCACAAAAAAGGACATGAATCCCAATTTGACGTCATGCTTTTTGAAAAAAGCGTCTTTTTCCCTTGCACGGATCTCCATCACTTGAGACATGTCGACTTCATTAAACGTGGTGAGCATGGCGGTAGTGTTTTTCACTTCGACAAGGCGCTTTGCAATGGTGCGGCGGAGTCCACTCATCCGTTTGCGTGTTTGGCCTTCTTGCTTAGGTGCAGGAGACTGCGTAGGAACTTTAGCAGGCGGCGGCGGTGCTGCTGCAGGTTTGTCATTTAAAGAGGCGACAAAACTTTCGGGAGATTTCCGAATCCCCTCTCCTGAAGGCGCAGGAGGCGGCGGCGATGTTTCTTCTTTTTTCTCGGGAGGAGCCGCTTCTCCTTTCCCTTCGGTATCGATAAATCCAATCACTTGATTGGGTTTGACGATTGTATCAACAGAGACGTTAAGGTTTAAGGTTCCTGCTTCGGGAGCATAGAGCACCTGATTGACTTTATCGGTTTCAAGTTCGAGAATTTCCTCTTCTTTGCTGACAAAGGTTCCATTGTCTTTCATGATTGCGGCAACGGTTGCTTCGGTTACCGATTCTCCTGCGGAAGGGACGACGATATCGACTTTCATTCAAGGGCCTCTTTTAAGAATTTCTCGCGTTCTTGATTGTGAAGCGCAATTGTTCCAGCTGCTGTCGATGCACTTCTATCTCTTCCGACATACCTTAAGATGAGTTTTTCGGGAAGGAGGTTTTGTAAAAGAGGAGCAATATAGGAATAGGCTCCTTGGTTTTGGGGTTCTTCTTGAACCCAAAAGCATTCAGAAATCTTTGCATAGTTTTTCAAAATCGCTTGAATTTTTTCTTCATGAAGAGGGTAGAGCTGTTCGATCCGAATCAGCGCTAAATCGTCTCGAGTATTTTTCTCCATAAGATCGTAGTAGACTTTTCCACAGCAAAAAAGAAGGCGTTTGGCATGTTTAGGGCGTTTAGGATCATCGATGACTTCTTGAAATTCTCCTTGAGACAAGTCCTGAGGAGGACTCATCGAAGGAGGAAAGCGGAGGAGAGCCTTGGGAGTAAAGATGACAAGGGGTTTGAGGAGTTTCTGCATCCCTTGACGGCGCAAGGCATGAAAATACTGCGCGGCATTCGAAGGGTTAATAATGTATAGGCTGTCATTCCCTGCAAGTTGGAGGAACCGTTCCATGCGCCCTGAAGAGTGCTCGGGTCCTTGTCCTTCGTATCCATGAGGTAAAAGGAGGGTCAAGGGGGAAAGGCGGCCCCATTTTTGCTCTGCTGAGACAATGAATTGATCGATCACGATCTGCGCCCCATTTGCAAAGTCTCCAAACTGCCCTTCCCAAAGAGTAAGCGCTTTGTGGTAGGACAGGCTATAGCCATATTCAAATCCCATCACAGCATATTCTGATAATGGGGAATTGTAGACATTAAAGGGGGCTTGGTCTGCGCTCAGATGGGACAAAGGGTAGTACCGCTCGGCGGTTTTCTGGTCTGTTAAGGTTGCATGGCGATGAGAAAAAGTGCCTCGCCCCGAATCTTGTCCCGACAAGCGGATATGAACTCCTTCGGTCAGCAGGGTGGCAAAGGCTAGGTGCTCTGCCATTCCCCAATCGACAACAGGAGCCTCTAAATCCCCTGTGATCATCTTCTTACGGTCTTCAAGGAGACGTTTGAGCTTGGGATTTAATGTAAAGCCTTCGGGAACCGTTGTCAATCGATCAGTTAACTCTTTGAGACGCTCAATCGGCACATCCGTTTTGACTGGCGCTAAAAGGGAAGGTTTTTCTGGGAAGGTTTTTTTGAGGCTTTCTTCTTGCGTGATTTTTAGAGCCTCTTCTAAGCTGTCTTTAAATTCTTTTTCAAGCGCTTCCCCTTCTTCTTTAGAAAGACTCCCCTCTTGCATTAACCTATTACGATAGAGGTTTCGGATGATATCTTTCTGCTTAATGATCTGATAGATGTGAGGTTGTGTAAAGGCGGGTTCATCGGTTTCGTTGTGCCCATATTTCCGGTGGCAATTGAGTTCAATAAAGACATCACACCCAAACCGCTGCCGTATTTCAACAGCCAGACGCATGACAGCAACGCACTTTTCAGGATCTTCCGCATTGACATGGAAAACAGGGGCTCCAAACGATTTGGCAATATCGGTACAATAAGGTGTCGACTTTGTCTCTTCGGGATTAGCCGTAAACCCCACTTGATTATTGAAGACAATGTGGAGCGTTCCTCCGGTTTGATATCCTGTAAGTTTGGAGAGTTGCATCGTTTCATACACAACCCCTTGCCCCGAAATCGAAGCATCTCCATGAATCAGCACAGGGAGAATCGGAAAGGTCTTTCCTCCAAAGTTCTGCTCTTGTTTTGCTCGTGTTCTTCCTTCCACAACAGGATCGACAGCTTCTAAGTGGCTGGGGTTCGCGCATAAAGAGAGGTGGACGGTTTTCCCTGCTCTTGTAGGAACATCAGAAGAGAATCCCTTGTGGTATTTGACATCTCCTGAACCTTCAAAGGTATCGGGAATATAGGTCTTCTCAAACTCCCGGAAAAGGTCGGTATACGATTTTCCTAAAATATTGGTCAGGACATTGAGCCGCCCGCGGTGGGCCATGCC
>JAGROF010000033.1 GCA_020440405.1 Chlamydiia bacterium | reverse complement strand
CATCGTTGACCTGCTTCAAAAGCCCAATTAGGGCTTTTTGCATCGGTCGCCTTGAACTTTCCTCATAGGAGACACTTCCTGAATGACCAGCTCGCGCAAGACACCCTCTAGTATTTTGCAGAGAAAAACCACGGAGGTCACAGAGAGAAAGAGATAAAAAGCATCTCTGTGTCCTCGGTGCTCTCTGTGGTTCAAAAAACTTAAGTTTGTTGGATTTTAGACAACAGAGAGGCTGGGTTCTTCCCGGAGGTTTTGCAAGGTAGAGACAAGAAGTTTGAGGTCTTCGTCTCGGTGGTGCGCATTGAGGGTAAAGCGGAGGCGCATGGCCCCTTGAGGAACAAAGGGAGGGCGCAGGGTTGTGACTAGGATGTTTGCTTTGAGAAGGGCATTGGAGAGTTTGAGGCATTCACTTTCTTTACTGCAAAGGAGGGGAATAAGGTGACTTTTCCCTTGCCCGACATCCCAGTGATTTTCTTGAAGGAGTTCACGAAGCTTTTGGCTGAGCATTTCGATTTTTTGTCGCTCCACATGCATATCGGGAATCAGGTCTAACGAACCGCTGATGGCGCCGAGACCTGCTGGTGGGAGCATCGTTGTCTCAAGAAGTTCGGGGTTGAAGGCTAGGAGGTAGTTACGAAATAGGTGATTGGTGGCCAGAAAGGCACCAAAGGTTCCCGTTTGTTTTCCAAAGCTCCCAAAGACGACATCGATCCCTTTCCGATGGGAAGCAAGGCCCATTCCATGTTTTCCGAGGACCCCCACGCTATAGGAATCATCAACATAGGTCAGAGCTCCATAAGTATGAGCAAGCTCTGCGATCTGTTTCAAAGAAGCTGTTTCCCCATCGATTCCAAAGAGAGATTCGGTCATGATCCACTTTTGATGAGAGGGGTTGGCCTTTTCCAAAAGAGCTTCGAGTTGTTTGAGGTTGTTGTGCTCATAGCGGAAGACTTGTGCTCCCGAACCAATCGCAGCTTGAATCAGTCCATGGTGGCAATAGCGATCGATAAAGATCATGCACCGCTCGTGCATCAACGTCGATAAGATCTGTTCATGAGCGCGATAGGCGGAAGGAAATAAAAGAGCCGTTTCTTTCCCCACTAATGCAGAGAGTTTTTCTTCGACACTGCGGTGACACTCCAGATGCTCTGTGACTAAACGATTCGGGGTCGTCCCGGCGCCCCACTCCAGAACATATTTAATCGTATTCTTTTTCACATAAGGATGACGGGAAAGGCCTAAGACATCATTTGAAGCAAAGTTCAACTGATTGGCATTTCCCTTATCCTCTAGAGCTGAAACACACCGGAGCTGGCGGTACTCTTTCTGTTCCCGTTTTTTTTCAAGGGCAAGCTGGTAATAATCATATTTGTTCACGTAACTATGCTACGCTTCCCTTGAAAAAAAATCAAACGGCACCAGAACGAATTTTCAAAGAGCTTAATGAGGTTGTTTCCAAAGTAATCGGTCGAACGTCTCGCTTAAAAAGATCTCGAATCGCTCCTCCAACCACTTTGCCTCCTTCGTAAGTTATTTTTGCTCCATCACAAGCCACCTCATACCCGAATTTAATAATCCGTCCAAAAAGCGCTGCAATTTCCATCGCAATGTTGAACACAGACTTGCACACATTGTAAATGAACTGAACAATGCCTTTGGCAATTTGGTACCCAAGCTTGCATAGACCAGCGATAATAGTTCCCGCTGTTTTTAAAAGACCTATGACAACTAGCACAACTATGGCTCCCGCTAAGGCAGTATACGCCACGACCGATACCTTAACTGCATAGCGGACCTCAGGGCGATCTTGCATCACCTGAGCAACTTCTGCACGGGCAGCTTGAGCCTCTGCTCTCACATATTGGTACCCTCGAACGACGTTGTCTCGGACTGCCTGAACATCGTCCCTTACCTGTTGGGGGGCTGCAGCCACCCGTTGCCCAATCTGCTGGCTATGTTGCGCTGCTTGATAAGCTGCGTAGACAGCAATCGCAAAAGCCCCTAAACAGACAATGGCGAATCCAAAGGTCAAGATGTTCCAAGCAATTCCAATAATGGCCCAAGCTGTTGCAAGAACTGCTGCTGGAATGCCAATAATGGCATAGAAAGTTCCTGTGGCGAGAGATGAGATCCCTCCAGTGATCCCTGTAAAAATCCAGGCGGAAGCTGTCCATAAAAATGAAGGCTCGTTGCTAAAGCATTGACCGGCTGCATTGAGGCACNNCACTGTTGACCGATTTCAGTGGCGCATTCTTGAGCACCGACTGTTGGAATTAAACTCGCACCAAAAGCAGCAACTGCAGCCAACTTTTGTGGGAAGTAAGATTGTTGTTGATGATTGACTCCGTCCATTAAAAAATCCTTTTGATAAAAATCTCTAAAAATTTATTTTCCGGAGAAATGGTAGCAGAGTTTTGATGAATCTACAAACAATAAAGTTAAGGTTTGATCACAATTGGATGAGAGGAGCCCAGACGGTCGCCAAAAACGTAACTTTGTTTCTTTAAGACATGCGTATGGGGATCTGTAGGAGTATGAACATAGAGAGCTTTGTCCCCTGTGTAGACAATGAGGTATTGAATTGTAGAAAGGTTTTGAGAGAGATAGTCAAAAGAGAGAGGGTGGCGAGGAGAAAAGAAAGTCGCATTTCCTGGTTTTTTAGGCTGAGGGTCCTCAAACGCTTCATCATTTTTTAGAGTCAAAATCAATCCGCAGATAACCGGTTGCACCGAAGAAAGCGTTTTTAAAGTGCGAGGCTCAGCAAAAAGGGGCGTTTCAGAAGGGGCGCCGTAGAGAACTTGGTCAAAAGCTAAGCGAAGAGTCCGCTCTTTGCTCAGTTGAGAAGCGATTTCTGCAAGGTGGGAGCTTAAGGCCACTTTTTTCACGGAGGGGTTTTCACTCCAGATATTGTAACCGGCTCGATAGACGGCTTCAGGGGTCCATGAGCTTTTTATCCGTTTAGAAAGCACCTCTTCTATGCCGCTGAGAAGCGCCTCGACCTCATCGGGAGAAAGAAGTTCTTCAAACTCGATATAGTGATGGCGGTAGAAAAAATCGAGGTGATCCTTAGTGAGCGCAAACCGCATGTTTACCTTTTACAAAGTTTTTGGTAGAGTAAGTATAACCATTATTGAGTCAGAAGTCCAATGAATACATATGACCATTTGAGGAAAGGTGTTCCTCTCATCGAAGCTCAAATCGACTACACCTTCAATGACAAATCTCTCATTGAACTCGCCTTTATCCATCGCTCCTTTACCAATGAAAATCGCGATGTTGTCGAAGGACATAACGAGCGATTAGAATTTTTAGGCGATGCCATTTTAGGGCTCATTGTCAGCGATTTTCTCTACACCCAGCTCCCCGATCGCCCCGAAGGAGAGCTTTCTTATCTTCGATCCCGTTTAGTTGAAGCGCCAGCCTGCACCCTCTATCTCCAAAAGATTGACCTAGAAAAATTTTTAATGGTGGGAAGGGGAGAAGCGATGAATGAAGGAAAAGG
>JAGROF010000032.1 GCA_020440405.1 Chlamydiia bacterium | reverse complement strand
TCTCAACGGCAAAATTAAAAAAGAAAAGAATTCCAGGAGTGAGCATCGCACAGAAAGGAATCATGACAAAAAACCATTGGAGAGCGATTGCAAGCGTCTCGGTGCGAATAAAAAAATTGACTCCTGTAAGGAAGGCCGCCAGAGTCAAAATCCCTACACTTAAGAGAAGAGGAACGAGCCCTAGCAAAAAGAGAGAGAGGTTAGAAAAAAGATTTTCCTTGAAACGGTAGTAAATTTCTTCAGCAAGTTTAAGTTTGAGACGCGACTTTAAAGCAATATGAGGCGTCGCAAAAAAGAGGAGAAACAAATTAAAAAACGATAAAATAAGCGATCCCAAAACGAGTAAGAAAGGGCCAAAAGCCAAGACCACCCCTAAGACATCCCCTAAAGCAGGAATCTCTTTCAACAAATAAAAAATCCCCATGACCATCCATAAAAATAGGTAGGCTAAAAGGAGAGGGAGGGTCAAATAAGACACCCCAATCAGCAGCTCCCATGATTGGGCTAAGATCTTCTTAAAGCTTAACGGGATCATCTTCACCTCATGGTGATAGACACGAGCGAGAACCACGCCAGACGCTAAAAGGAGCCCCGATGATAAAAAGATCGGCAAAAAAGTTAAACTTAAAACCACCCACTGCCCAGCATTAACCGCAAGCGCGCGACAAAACACAATCATCAAACCACACACCACTAAAACGGGAAACATAAACAGCAGTTTCTTGCGTGAAAAAGAGAGGCTAAGCGCGCGGTTAAAAATGTGCTCAATATCTTCAAATGTCATAAGATCAGTTTACCAAATGTAAAAGAATAATTCAAAGCGACTTTTCCAAAGTCATTAATGATGTAGCCACCCAACTTGGAGCAGGGTCATTGACAAATAGATCGACAGTATCGACAAGGCGGAGATCTAAAAGATGGGGTTGCATCTGCCCTAAAAGATAGCGGAGCACCGTAAGAGGATCACGTGCGTCATTTCGAAAATAGATACAGCGAGAGATAAAGGAGGAGTAATCTTCTTGATTCAACAGGGTAAACATTTCAGCAATTCCCTCTCGCGTAAAGCGCTCAGCTTCCGCCCCAATCTCTAACTGAACATCTGTTGTATAAGCCACCCCATTATGGACTAAGTCCGCTGTGATCACAATCACTGAATCCTTTGCCATACGCTCTAATTCTTCGATTCCCAAAAGGCTTTCAGGCTTTCCATTGACAAGACAGGGGTACCTCATTATCAACTTAGGAGGTTTGATCCCCCGCCGCTTGACTTCGGTATCCCATAGGGTTTTGAAATGAAGGAGGGAATACTCCCCTGCAAATTCAGGGAATACACCCCAATGGGTTTCATCTGTGATCTTCTCCCCCTTGGACTCCTGAAGGCGGGCTTGCTTGAGCTGCTCATTTTCCCGGGTATGGATCACCCCCAAAACAAGGACTTGATCGGCTCCAGAATCAAGACAACCATGTACAACAGCTGCAATTTGATCGCCACATTTGCTAAGGTAGGCATGGGGAAAAATCGCCGACCCTCCCCGATTTAAGACGTGAGAAATATCCCATGCTCTTCCCGCATCTAGGATTTGGTGAAGGCCTCTTTCTCCTAATATCGCACTCTGTGAAGAGTAGTCCTCATCGAATCCCTGTTTAACAGCTAGCATCATATACCAACTCTCCGATCTTCTGGGAAAGGTTACCACTCCTTCACTTTTTTGCCACGAAAATTTTTTAACTTAGGGCGTGTTCCTAAGCTCTCTGCCTTATATTTTTCACTTCTTTTCCAGCCTGTCTGCGTGCTCAATCTCAACAACTTTACCAACTTGCTATCGATCTCCGCACTTTGACAGGCAGAAAAACCTGAGTGCAACTATATAAGCTGAATTAGTTTAAAATAGTAACAATTCATCCAGATCTTTTCACCGATAATTTTGCGCTCGATCTCACTGGCTTGCACAAAGCCAGCTTCGCTCTCCGCGCTTCATTTTCAATGAAAATCTTCTGTCCAATTGTTACTATTTTAAACTAATTCAGCTATAAAACAGAGAGTTTAGGGACATGCCCTAGA
>JAGROF010000031.1 GCA_020440405.1 Chlamydiia bacterium | reverse complement strand
TGCTTGGCTTTTTCTGCATTTTTAATGGGAAAAAGAAGGTGGGATGAACGCGACATAAAGGTAGGATCTAGGGTGCTTTTCCAGGCAGCTTCAAAATGGTAAGCTGTGAGGGGAGACCCATCGGACCACATCGCAGGTTTAAGGATAAAGAGGTATTTTTTTTGATCGCGGGAAATTTTGACCTTTTCAGCTAAGGCATAAGAAATCGTTCCATCTGCTTCAAGACGGGTGAGGCCTTCATAGAGCATGAAGTTGAGCGTGACCGTAATCGGATCGGTGCATTTACGGGGATCAACCGTAAACGGGGAATAGCTAAAGTTGATCGTAATCGCTTGCCGCTCCTGCGGTTTTTCCCGCTTCTGGCATCCCACAAGGGCTAAGAAAGCAACGCATAGAAAACAAAAATGCCTTATCATCTTTTAGATGATAAGGCATTTTACCTATTGTCTTCAAAGAAAAATGGAGATTAATACTCCTCTCCTCTATAGACTTCTCCTCGACGAAGACGCGGCTTGAAAGCTAGTCCTCTGTTAAAAAAGTAGCAAGTGTTGCACTTGTGCTCACTCCAGCGGCTGCTTTATAGCTTATGCGGTTTGCTAGTACAAAAGAAGACACTTTTGGCGTTAAGAGCGCTCCCGCAAAGAAAGCTGCCACAAAAGGAGCAAAAAACCATCTTTTGTCCCTTCTAGCATAAGGCTTAGTGAAGTGTTTGGTCGTCACATAAGTGGGGGCCATCACCATCACTGCTGGAAGCGTTCCCTTCACGATGGGGACTGCATCTCCAAAAGCATGGAGCGTTTTCAGTGCAAAATACGAGACAAAAGCAACCACTCCCGTGAGGGCTCCTGCTGCTAGTCCCATTTCAGCTGTCTCATTCCATCCGAAGTGCGCCGTACTTTCATACTTGTAATATTCCCGAGGAAGTTCTTGTTCGCGCTCCTCAGACTGATACTCTTCATTCTGGAAGAAGATGGGTCGAATGTCTTCATGCAAGGCTTCAAGTTGAGCCTCTTGAACACTTTTTGACATCATGCCGAAGATTGCTTTTAGATAATAAGCATCTACCCCATCTCCTTTGTCATACAAGGCATTTAAGAGTGTTGCGACTTGGAGGTCTCCCTCGTAGCCTTCAATCAAATAAGCAGCGCGCTGTTGGTCGCTCTCTCCCATGCCGTAGTTAAAATTAAACTTAGACTGGAGATACTCTGCAGCCGGTTGTTGGGCAGGTTTCTCAGCCCAGAATGCTTGGGCTAGCTCGCTTTCAGAAGGGGTATGGAACCACTCTACTGCCCGCTGTATAAGGTGTTGCTCATAGTTGATAAAGAGCGGATTGTACTCATTGTACTCACTTTTTGCTTTGTCGAATAGGGTGACGCCAGCAATAGAAGAGATGGTGGCAAGGGTTGCGTAAGTCAGGGCTCCGCCTCGTGTCATCTGGTGTGAGCTGAGCTTCCCATTCGAGTAGCGAATTGCAAAAGCTGTAAGCGCAAACGTAGATACACCGATCCAGAAAAGGTGATTTCCAGGAAAGTGCTCTTTACTTTTGATCGGAAGGTCTTTGCAGACGAGGACTGGGCTATATTTATAGCTCAATGCTGTCGCTGTTCCTGCTAGGATTCCTGCCGCTGTTGGTCCCGAGATCGCTCCCTCTTTAAAAGTGAAATGAGCAAGAGACTTAGTGGTGTCAAGGCCCCACCCTGCAACAGCTGTTGTCACATTGTAGGCTTTACTTCCCGCCCACCAGGCGGCTTTTCGTTTAGCAACAATTGCCGTTCCCGCAAGCGCAAACAGAGCAAGGAGGGCGGCATTATCAACTGCTTTATTTAGTAATCCTGGCTTAGTCATATTGAGATCCTCCTCTTGTGCTGTGTCTTCCTTGATAACCGCCTCTTTCATGTACTTGTTGTGAAGGCGCTGAGATAAGCATCATGAAGCCTTTTATGCTTGCGTAAGCAAATCCCCAGCCGGTTCCCTGCATCCGTGTAAGGGTGTGGGTTCCAGAGGAGAAGTAGTCTGCAACACGGGGTGCAAGCAGAGCTGTTCCAATTGTCATCAAGATGAAATTGGGCAGAAGTGCGTTCCTGGCGTCCTGTTTCTTAGCATGGTTTAAATCGTCTTTGACAACGTAGACTCCAGTGTTATAACGAACGTTACGGAGCTGCTGCGTTAATGAGCCGCGTGAGGTGTAAAGGTCGGCTCCGAAGGATGCAGCTGAAGCGCCCACTGCGGCGTACAAGGGGTTTTGAAGAGAAGGTGCTTTCTCGAAGACCCATGGCATGGGGTTGTAAGGAAGGACCTTTTCTGCAATGGCTGTTGATTTTTCCATGGTAAAGCCAAAGAACGCTACGGCGTATCCTTTGACGGTGTTTCCAAGGCTTCCCAGTCTGGGGAAGGTGTCTGCAATTCCACTTGTGATGTCTTGAACATTCTTGACAGCTAGGTGGAAGACTTTTTTTCCTCCCTTATAAAGGAGGGCTCCAAGGATTTCCACATTGTCAAGGATGTACTTTTCATAGAGTCTTGTCACTTCGCTGCAAAAGCTGAGAGTTAGGCTCCAAGCGCTCTCCATCAAGCTAAGTGTATTGTTCCAAGCGTTCACGATTGAGTCAATGGGATGACGGATGCAGCTAAAGCCCCACTTTGTTAGGCTCCAGGCTGTTGAAACTCCCCACTTTGCAGCGCCCCAAATAGAAAGGGCTGTCCACTTAATCGCAGCAGGAATGTTTACAAGGATATACTTCGCAATGGAAAATCCGGTTTTTACTGTCCACTTGGTGGCGCTCCAACCATTGACAACTGTCCACTTTGCTGCGCTCCAGACTGTTGAAACTGTCCACTTGGTGGCACCCCAACCAGTCACAGCCGTCCACCTAATGGCGCGCCCGACTGCAAAAGGAGTGGCTTTTGTGTAGTACCATCCTGTACTTAAAAGGTATTTACTTGCGTTCCATCCAGCTGAGCCTACTTTTGCAAGTCCTGCTCCGCCGTATTGTCCAGCTAAAAGAATCGCCGTTCCACCGAGAAGCGCTGCTCCGGTAAAGAGGGCTAGGTCTTTAGTTGTTTGTAATTTAAAATTATTTGGTGTCATGTTGCTCTTCCCAAACATTTGATTTTCTTAAAAGTTGAAGAGATCATACCAAATGTTAAGAATTTATGAAAGTAAAAAAGAAAAATTTATCTTGAGGGAGGTGGTGTAAAAAACCACAGAGGACGCAGAGATCGCAGAGAAGAAGATGTCTCTGTGCTCTCTGTGGTTCAAAAAATATTTAAGTTAGGAGGTTTACTCGGGGGTAAAGAGCTCGTCTTGAGCGAAGGGGAGGAGCTCAGGGAACTCCTTTTCGATCCAGGGAAGGAGTTTTTGAGAAATTTTTTGACGTTCGTGAGTGTAGTAGTAGTGCAGGTTTTTCTTGGGGTCGCGGTGGAACCCTCCGATATCGATCTCGATGGCCTTTCCTTCGAGGAACCCAAAGTTCCGGATAAGGTGGGGATCTTTATCGCTAAATCCTAGGCGGGCCCGTTTTTCTGTGAATTGTACTAAATCTTTTAACGCGCGTTTAGCTTCTTCAATTTTTCCGGCTTCTTTTAGGTTGAGGAGGTATCGGCTAGTGGGAATTGCCCGTTTTTGGACGACAAATTCGACTTCTTTTAAGGGAATGTGGTGTTTAAACCCGATCCGGTCTTTGACGGTTAGCATCTGATCAAAAGGAGGGGATTTATTGAGGTGGACAAAGAGGACTCCTGTTTCCTCTTTAAAGGTGGTATAGGCGGTTTTGCGACTTCCAAAGGTGGCGGTGATGGTTTCTTTTTTCTTCCGCTTCCAGCGGTCCCGCTTTTGAGCCCACTTGCCTGTTAAGGGAAAATGCGTGTAAAAAGGATTGAGACGCCACCGCTTGTGTTTAAAAAATTTGATAACATACTGCTCATCTGCGCTAAGGAAGACATAGCTTTGGGAGCCACTTTCTAAATAGGAGTAGGGCTGCTGCAGGGCGACTTCTAGCTCTTGAAGATCGGCGGGATCAGTTGGGATGTTCCATTGGGGTTGGTCTGGCAGATGGGAGGTGATATTGGGGTAGCTAAAACTATCGGTTAAAAAATGGGAAAGGCGTTCAACACCTACAACTCCTCCTAGAATTCCTAGGATCATGAGACATTTAATGAGTCGTGATTTCATGCAGTTCCTCAATAAATAAGTCTAACAGAAGGGGATGATTTTCGGCGATCCAGGATTCAAACTCTCGGGTGATGCGGATCATTTCAGGGGCATAGACGTCAGGATTTTTTTCTTCAGGAGCAATCGATAATCTTCCAAAGTCGATTTGAAAGGGAATGGTTTCAACAAACCCAAAGTTGGTGTGGAAGTCGGGGTCTTTATCGAAGATTCCTTTGTGGCATCTTGAGACTGCAAGGTGAAGAAGGGAGCGTAGGGCTGCTTGGGCTTGCGCTATATTGCCTTCTGCCATCCATTGACCGATGGCGTCATACACTAAGGTCCCTTTTTTTTGGAGGAGGAACTCGATGTGATTGAGGTCTACCTGATGCCGTTTGCCAATTTTATCGACCAGTGTGATGGTGGGATAGCCGTGGGAGGTTTGATCGAGGTGAAGGGCGATCAGCCCGGTTTCTTCACGCATCTGATCGTATGCCAAACATAGGCTTTCAAAGGTCTGCTCTAAAAGGGCTCTTTTTTTGGCCCGCTTTTTTGCAAGAAGGCCTGTGTCTGGCAGGAAGTCCAAGATGGGGGGCGTTCGCATATGTTGAAATTTGAAGAGCTTGAGAACGGTGGATCCATCTTCAGAGACAAAGACGTAAGACTGGCTCCCAGAGTTTAAATAGATAAAGGTTTGTCCCACGAGCTCTTGGGGAAAGGTTCCCTCTCGGTGCCACTTTTGGTACTCTCCCTTTGGAGCGTAGACATTGACCATGGCAAACCCGTCGGTAGCACGGTGACAGAGGCGCTCAACTCCCCATAGCAAGGGAAGGGCAAGAATCAGTATGAATAATCGTTTCATTACCTTATAGCTGAATTAGTTTAAAATAGTAACAATTCATCCAGATCTTTTCACCGATAATTTTGCGCTCGATCTCACTGGCTTGCACGAAGCCAGCTTCGCTCTCCGCG
>JAGROF010000030.1 GCA_020440405.1 Chlamydiia bacterium | reverse complement strand
GGAGATTGGGTCCACTTTGAAAAGAAAAGTGTCGACTCCGGAGCGATTCATCATATTGAAAAAAGAACCTCAACCCTCACACGCGCCGAAAACCTTTCCCGACGCAAAACGCAATTGATTGCAGCCAATATTGACCAAGTGTTTATTGTGATGTCTGTTGTCTCTCCTAAATTTAAACCCCTTCTTGTCGATCGGTACATTCTCTCCGCCAAGAAGGGGGAAATGGATCCCATTGTCATCATTAATAAAATGGATCTTTTAGAAGACCCTCCTGAAAACGTATCGAAAGAAGAGGCCCAAGCAGAAAAAATCTCCTTGGAAGAGTTTTTAAGCGCCTACACTCCTTTAAATATTCCTATTGTCACTCTGAGTGTGTCGACAGGGGCAGGACTTGAAACACTCAAAACGCTCATGGAAAATAAAACCTCTGTATTTTCCGGACAGTCTGGCGTCGGTAAATCTTCCCTCATCAATGCTGTTTTAGGAAGCTCTCTCCCTATTGGTCCGATTGCTCACAAGACCAACAAAGGATCTCACACCACAACAGCTGCAGAACTGATCCCCCTAGAAAACGATGCCTTTTGCATTGATACGCCCGGCATTAAAAGTTTTGGACTGTGGCACACGAATCAAGAATCTATCTTAGAAATTTTTCCCGACTTTATCCCCTACCAAAAGCTTTGCAAATTTCCCAATTGCACACACCGTCATGAACCTCACTGCGGGATCAAGCAAGCACTCGAAGAAGAAAAGCTTTCCCCATTGCGTTACGCGTCCTACATTACTCTTTTAGAAGATTCTCCCCCAAAAGAGTGGGAATAAATTCTCACTTTTGTAAAATGAATCCATGAGCAAAATTGCAAAAATCCACGCCCGCGAAATCCTGGATTCAAGAGGGAATCCCACCATTCAAGTCGAAGTCACCACATCCGATGGAGTGATGGGGTCTGCTGCTGTTCCTTCTGGTGCTTCCACCGGAGAACATGAAGCCGTTGAACTCCGCGATAAAGATCCAAAGCGGTATGAAGGAAAAGGTGTTCTTAAAGCTGTATCGAATGTCAATGGACCCTTAAACACCCTTCTCAAAGGATGGGACATCTTTGATCAAGAGGGGCTCGATCGCGCTATGATTGAAGCCGATGGCACTCAAAACAAAGGCAACTTGGGAGCTAATGCCATCCTAGGGATTTCCCTTGCCACCGCGCGCGCGGCCGCCCAAACTAAAAAAATCCCCCTTTTTGAATCGATCACCTCCGAAGATGCCTCCCTTCTCCCCGTCCCCATGATGAATATTATTAACGGAGGCGCTCATGCAGACAATTCTCTCGATTTTCAAGAATTCATGATCCGTCCCATCGGCGCCCCCTCATTTGCAGAAGCCTTGCGCTATGGTGCTGAAACCTTCCACGCGCTCAAAAAAATCCTCAAAAAAATGGGACACACCACCTCTGTAGGAGATGAAGGAGGGTTTGCTCCTAATCTTTCCTCCGACCAGCAAGCCCTTGAAGTCATCCTCTCTGCCATTGAAGCAGCAGGCTACACGCCTGGCAAAGACATTTCCTTAGCAATGGACTGCGCCGCCTCAGAGTTTTACAACGCCGAAAAAAAACTCTACGTCGATCACGATGCAAAAGCTCAAGTGGGCCACTTAGAAAAGCTGTGCAATCAATTCCCCATTGATTCCATTGAAGATGGCCTCGATGAAAACGATTGGGAAGGGTGGAAAATTTTGACAAAACGCCTCGGTCAAAAAATTCAACTCGTCGGAGATGATATTTTTGTCACCAACACAGAATTTCTTCAGAGAGGAATCGACTCCCATGTCGCCAACTCTATCCTCATCAAAGTGAATCAAATCGGCACACTTACAGAAACACTCGAAGCGATTCACTTGGCCAAGAAAAACAATTACACCACTGTGATCTCTCACCGTTCGGGAGAAACCGAAGATTCCTTTATCGCCGATCTTGCTGTTGCCACCCGAGCCGGCCAAATCAAAACGGGATCTCTTTCCCGCTCCGATCGCATCGCAAAATATAACCGCCTCCTTGCCATCGAAGAAACCCTTGGCTCCAAAGCAAGCTACTTGAAATAAAACCAGCCCCTCGCTATTGAGATAGTATGGCGCGGCAAACAGTAGCACTTTTTGGAGAAGCAGAAAAGGGAGAGATCGGGACCCCCCTGATTATGAAATCGCTTTCCCAAATGAATGATATTCTTGGACATCCCCCCTCGGAAAGTCGAGGCATTTTTTTTGCCATCCAGTTTCTTTTATACGAGCAAGAAGTGATCTATATCCGAGTGAAAGAAGAAGGATTCAGCACGAAAGATTATCTGAAAGGGATGAAGTTTCTGCAAGACAAAAAGCAGATTTCTCATCTCACCGCTCTTTGCCTCCCAGGTGTCGGGGATGCACGCATCCTAGATGCCGCACACCCCGTGACCGATGCGTACGAAGCCTTGATCATTACCACAGAACAAGACCTTTACGATTACCTCACATCCCTCCAGCTTCCTAATATCTAATCTTAGAGATTCACAGGTGTGGGAAAAGAAAGTGGCATCTCCCAGGAGGTAAAGTACTCTTCCTGATTCATCCATTTCTTTTCTTGAGAATCTTCTTTTTGATCTGTAGAAAATGCTGTGAAAAATCTTCCATAAACGGAGAAAGAAAACCAGCGGTTATAGAGATACAGCGGATTAAGATGGGAGAGGGAATTATTAATCTGCGAAACAGCAACTGCCAATTTCGTCACTAAGCTTTGGAGTTGACTCATTTCTAACTGCTTATAGAAAAGGGTAAACCCTGGACCTCCAAAAAATGTGCTGGGATAATAAGTCCCCCACCGTTCTTGGCCAGAGTTTACAAATAGAGGCCCCGGAACAAATGCTTCTCCATTCAAAAGCTCTAGAATTTGATTATTCGATCGAGACCCTGTGAAAATACGGAGATTGCTTCCACTTGCAGTCTCAACCAACCCTCCTGATGCTAAGATAAAAGAGCCTGGACCAATATCAGGAACAGTTGGGAAGCGATTATCCACTACAAGATTTAATTCTCCATTTGCTCCTTGGTTCGAAACTTCCGCTTGGGATCCGACATTGATATCTGCTCCTGCAATGACTGTCAAAATGCCTCCCTGCGCACGAATATAAGAGGTCCCCTGAAGGGAAACATTTTCTGTAGAAGTGATCTCAGTATTTGCACTGGAACTCAGATTTTCAATGAATGCAGGGTTAGACCCTGCTGTATTTAAAGTTATATTCCCCCCATTGACAACAAGATTTCCATTTCCTTGGATGATTGCTTCATGATTTCCAAGCATACTTAAGCTTTGAAACCCTGTTAAGCTGAGATCTCCCGATACTGTTCTTAAGTAAACTTCTGAATTTGCCGCATTTCCTCCTTGCATCGTCACATTGCCGGAAACATTGGCTGAAAGGTTTCCTCCTAATGAATCAATCCCAGCAAACCCTCCAGAACTCGCAGACCCTTGCAGAGAAAGGTTTCGACACCCCACGGCAATATTCCCCGATGCAGATTGAACAAATGCCGGAGTATCAGTCGCAGTTCCTCCTGCTAAGGACATGTTGTCAGTTGCTAAGATTGTGACATCCCCTGACCCTATTGATGCAATTTGTGCAGAGGACCCAGATGTTGATGAAGAACCCATCAGAGAAACATTTGAAGCTTGAATATTTATGGATGCAGATCCATCCGCAACAATCCGAGCATCTCCCCCTGTGGCACCACTGACCATTAGATCTCCCCCTACGCCACTCCCATCTTTGTTAAGTTGAATATCGAGTATCCCAGAAGTATCCGATGAAATCAATGTATCGTCCCCAACATCTCCCGAAAGTATTGTTAAGTTTCTTGCCGAGATTTCAACGCCTGTACTGCCTTCAATACTGACTCCTTGAAGCGCCCCTGTTGCCCCTCCTGCTTGGAGGAAAATGTCGTCATCTGTTGTAACAGTGGTTTTTTGAGCTGATCTCAAACTGACTTGATTGTTAATTCCTGTACTTGCAACCATATCAACCCTTCCACCAGTCCCATTTTGATTCTGAAGGGTAACAGTAAGACTGCCTAACTGCGACTCAATAACTGCTCCTCCAGTATTGCCAGGAGCTGGCTGAGGTGTCATGACTAAGTTTCCCTTTTCAATATTAATGATCACATCCTCATTTCCGGTAATTCTTTCGAAGCGTCTCCCTGGAATGGTTCCCATGGAAAGATCTCCATCCGTCACATTCATTCGAACCGAAAAACTTTTTGTTGGAGTCCCCCCGCCAATAATGATCGCTCCCCCTAAATCTACCCCATCTATTGCAACCTCTCCTGCAGAGATATCAACACTTCCATTAGTGGCCTGTAAAAATGTAAAATTAAAAGGAGACCCCGTTTGCCCTTGAATTGTCAGAGATTTCGAAGCAGTCACAGAAATTCCCCCTAATTCTGTTTGAGCAAGAAGAGCCCCCGATGCACTTGGCCCTCCAATATTAATTGTAGGTGCATTGAATATAAAAACATCTGTACTGATCGGAGTGAGCGTATCCGTTCGACGAATTTCTGCAAAAATATCAATTCTTCCATTTGGGTGGGGAGATTCCAAGGTCAAAGCCCCTAAGCCGGGCCATGAGATATCATCGCTGACTGTGATCACTCCATCTTCACTGCAAGCCCCTGAAGTTGTTGTAATCACCACATCGGCCCCTATACCTGACGCCGCTCCCAAAGCACTTACCAAATCAACAGTATCGATGATCGCGCCAGTTCCTGTTGGAAACCATGGAGTCCCAGACATATCCATAAAAGCTGTCGCTGCAGTAGAAATCGTCACATCACACGGGTCTAAAAGAAGGGTTCCTATCTTTCCTTTAGGAGCAGAAAGATCCTTCTTTCCTTTAGGAGAAGCTAAAAACTTCCTCCCAGAAATTTCAATCAATCCTCCATTTCCTCCTTCACTTCCTCCCCTAGCAGAAAGATCTCCAGCAGAAGCGGTTTTTCCATCGCTCCAGATAATCAATCGCCCCCCATTTCCTTCCTTAAGGGCATCGGCACAAAGCTCAGCTCCTTTTGCGACCCAGGTCATCTCAGAGTTCTGAATTGCAGAATTCTTTCCTTGAAAATCCCCCCCTACTAAAATCTGACCTCCTCCATATGCCCCTGAAACATCCATGCGGCTTTCTTGCCCCACGACTACATGATCCCCTAAAAGATGAATATCTCCTCCTTTTCCTGAGACATTTGTCGCCTGAAGCACTCCATCATTTTGAACTTTTCCAGCTGCTGCCACTAAACGGATCTTCCCCCCTTCCGTAATCACGGATGAGGCATGAATCAATCCACCATTATTCACAGCTAAAGCACCCGGATCCTTTTGATAAGAAGAGAGATAAACTTCTAACGCTTCAATTGTTCCTTGGTTATCAACCCCAGTGTCTAAATCTTCAAGGGAGGGACGGATCAGAATCCCTTCATCAGGACGAAGCAATATTTCTTCCCCTCCGCCTAAAAAAACCTTTCCTGACCCTGCTTTAACG
>JAGROF010000029.1:8798-19602 GCA_020440405.1 Chlamydiia bacterium | reverse complement strand
CTTTAGGTCTTTCTTCTGATGCCGATGTATGCATAGACTTTTCTATTGGAGGAGCGGTTGAAGAAACCGCTCTTTCGATTGAGATTCCGTGGGTGTTGGGAACCACAGGATGGGAGAAGGAAGCGGTTTTGCCTCTTGTAGAGAAGAGGGAAATCCCCTTGCTTTATGCGCCAAACTTTTCTTTAGGAATGGCGCTGTTTCGAAAGCTTGCATGTGTGGGGCGCTCCCTCTATGCGGATTATGATATGGAGGGAGAAGAAATCCATCATCAGAGCAAAAAAGATGCTCCTTCGGGAAGCGCGCTCCGTTTAATGGAGGAGATTGAGGGGCTGACGTTTAAATCGAAGCGGGAGGGAACGGAAGTCGGAACTCATCGGATTTTATTTAAAGCGGCTGAAGAAGAGGTGGAACTGACACATCGCGCCTTAGATCGGCGGGTATTTGCTAGGGGAGCTGTGCTGGCAGCAGAGTGGCTTATGGGAAGGAAAGGAATCTTTACGTTTGATGAAATGATAGAAGAGCAATGGAATTTGGTGGACTCACAACAGCATTAATTACTCCATTCAAAGAAGGGAAGCTCGATGAGAAAGGGTTTCGAGAAAACCTTTGGTTTCAGATCGAGGCGGGAGTCGATGCGCTGCTCGTTTTAGGAAGCACAGGAGAGGGAAATAGCCTAACAGAAGCTGAGCAGCAACAGGTGACCGATATTGCGGTTTCAGAAGCTAAGGGAAACATTCCACTATGGGTTTCTTGTGGAGGCGTTTCAACCGATCAGACGATTGAGAAAGCGCGTGTTGCAGAAGAGCGAGGGGCTGATGCCCTCCTTGTCATTGCTCCCTACTATTGCCGCCCTATGCAAGAGGGACTATTGCGTCACTTTGAAGCGGTTGCTCATGCAACACCTCTTCCGATTATTCTTTATAATCACCCCAAACGAGCAGGGGTAACGATTGAACAGGAGACATTAAAGCGCTTAAGTGGGATTGAAAACATTATTGGGATCAAAGATGCCTCGGGGTCGATTGGTTATGGAGCCGCAGTGATGGATAGCGTGCCTGACCTTCTCTTTTTAGTAGGAGATGACCTGATGGCCTTGCCTTTTCTTTCCATTGGAGCTGGGGGGTTGGTTTCGGTTTTAAGCAATTTGATGCCAGGTTCGATGAAAGAACTTGTGGAAACCCGAGATCTTTCTTTATATCGCACCCTTTATCCTTTTATGGCCTTGAGTCAAGTGGAAACCAATCCGATTCCGATTAAAGCGATGATGGAGCTTGAGGGACTTCCTGCGGGAAAATGTCGCCTTCCATTAACTCCCTTATCAGAAAAAAATCAGAAGCGCCTTTCAGAAATGAGGGCACTCCATGGTTAAAGTGGGTCTCTTAGGAGGGTCAGGGGTTGTGGGACAGACTTACCAGACATTGATTGAAAACCATCCCAATTTTGACCTTGTTTTCCTTCCCGATAGGGAAGAGATTAAAAATGTTGATCAAGCAACGGGATGTGAGCTCATTTTTTCTGCCCTTCCCAGTGCTGTAGCACAGGAGGTAGATCCTTTGTATGCAGAGGCGGGATTCCCTGTCTTTTCTTCCGCCTCATGCCATCGGATGGAAAGGGATATTCCTTTAATCATTCCGGAAATCAATGCCCATCACTTTGAGTGGATCTTTAAGCAGCAAGAAAGACGGGGGTGGAAAGGATTTATTGTGGCAAAGCCAAACTGTACGCTTCAAGGGATGATTCTTCCCTTGTTTCCTCTCCATGAAAGGTTTGGTCTCCAAGGAATTTCAGTGACCTACTTGCAGGCGCGGAGTGGAGCGGGAAGGGGATTTACATTAGAAGACAATATCCTTCCCTACATTGAAGGAGAGGAGGAAAAGTCTGTGAGAGAAACACGAAAAATTTTGGGGGATGAAGCACTCGCGATTTCTGTTCAAAGTTTTCGTGTTCCTGTGCCCCATGGACATGTGGCATCGGTATCCGCGCAGTTTAAGAAAAAACCGACATTGGCAGAGGTTCGAGAGCTTTGGGAAGCCTTTGCTCCGATTCATTATCTTGAAGAGGAAAATCGTCCCCAACCTGCCTTGGATCTCCAAGAGGGAATGCAGATTGCCGTGGGGCGCCTTCGTTCCTGTCCTTTAATGGATATTCGGTTTGTCTCACTTTCTCATAATTTGGTGCGAGGAGCAGCGGGAGGAGGGATTTTAACAGCAGACTATTGGAGAAAATATGTTAGAGCGCCCGCCAGCGTTTAAGGTCTTGAGCCCTTCTTACCTCTTTCCGGAAATCAATCGGCGCAAAGAGGTTTTTTTAAAAGAAAATCCCGGAGTGAAACTTTTAAGCTTAGGGATAGGCGATACTGTCCTTCCCCTTCCTCAAGTGATTGCAACAGCCCTTGAAAAGGGGGCGGCAGAGTTGGGGACTCCAGAAGGATATTCGGGATATGGGAAAGAACAAGGGCTTTTGAAGCTGCGCGCTCAGATTTGTCAACGTCTCTATCCTCGGCTTTCTCCTGAAGAAGTGTTTATTTCTGACGGAGCAAAGAGTGATCTAGGGCGTCTTCAAAATCTGTTTGGAGGAAAGGTGCGCGTGGGAATCCAAGATCCTACCTATCCTGTCTATGTGGACGGCAGTCTTCTGCAAGGGGTGCAAGAGATCAAATTTCTACCGTGCACTGCTGAGAATGATTTTTTTCCTCATGTTCCCCCAGGACTAGACCTTCTCTACTTTTGTAATCCGAACAACCCTACAGGAAGAGCTTATACGCGCGGCGAGCTGCAGCATCTTGTTGAATATGCCCTAGAAAACCAGACGATTATCCTCTATGATGGAGCCTATTTTTCCTATATTCAAGATCCGACGCTCCCGCGAACAATCTATGAGATTCCTGGAGCTGAGCGCGTGGCCATTGAGGTCAATTCATTTTCTAAAATGGCAGGCTTTTCGGGGGTACGTTTGGGGTGGACAGTGATTCCTAAAGCCTTAAAATTTCGCTGTGGCCACTCCATTCGCGATGATTTTTATCGGTTTGGATGCACGGTTTTCAATGGAGCTTCTAATATCGCTCAAAAAGGAGGCGTTGCCGTCTTTTCAGATGCGGGATGGGAGGAAGTTCAAAAATTGGTTCGGTATACGATGCGGAATGCATCTCTCCTAAAAGCCTTTTTCAAAAAGGAGGGGTATCGTGTCCATGGAGGGGAGAATGCTCCTTATCTTTGGCTAGAAACCCCAGGCCAGAAATCTTGGGATGTTTTCCAAGAGTTTATGGAAAAACGTCATCTGATTGTGACACCAGGAGCAGGGTATGGTCCATCAGGGGAGCATGCAATCCGCGTGAGTGCTTTCGGTCATTATGAGGACATCTGTGAGTTAATCACGGACAAATAGGTGGGGGAGTTCTAACCCTTTGAAGTTGAGTTTCGGGTCAGGTCTCCGGAGAAGTGCAATATCCATGGGAAAGAGGAAGATCTCTGCGGTCACAGAAACGATTCCCTTGAAGAGGTGTCCTGCAATGGGGCGACACTTTTCATCGGAAAGTGTTACATGAGTATGGACAAAAGGCCCTTCCATTTCATCAGAAATATTGCCATTGGCATTGATGAGTTCATAGTGTCCCCCAAAGGAATGCCGTTCATAATCGTTTTTTTCGAGGCTAAAAAAACCCAGTTCAATTTCTGAAAGAGCGCCAATGCCTTGAAAAAAGGCGCTTGGGATGCGCTTTTTAATCACAAATTCCCTGAGGGTTTCTTGAAATTCTTCTCCAGGCTCAAGCTTGAGAACGAATCCTTTAGAGTAGTTTACAAATCTCACGGTTCTTCCTCGACTTTTTCACGCATCTTTTTGATCTCAGAATGTTTTTTCTTATCCTCTAAGATCTTTTGCTTCAATCTACGAGATCGTCGCTTTTTTTGCTGTCTAATTTTTTCTTGCTCCCGTTGTCTTTTCGTTTTTTCTTGATGGATTTGGAAGGCAATTTTTTCGCAGAGTTCCTTGCGAGCAAGGTAGCGGTTGAGCTCTCTTGAGCGCTCTTGTTGACATTTGACTTCAATACCTGTTGGAAGATGTTTGAGATAAACGCAAGAGGCGGTTTTATTTACCTTTTGTCCCCCCTTTCCTGAACCGAGAATGAATTTCTCAAGGAGGTCGTCTTCATAGATGCCTAGCTCTTCCATTCTTTGGGCTAAGGCTCTTTGCTTTTCTGGACTTGCAGGCATAAAAATAAAAAAGGTGGACCTTAAAAAAAATCCACCTTTCAACTCTAATTCAGTTTAGGTTGCATTACGCTGAAAAAGTATCAGCTTCTTCCTCATCATCGTTAAGAGCGAGGAAAGCATCAGCTTCTTCTTCGTCGTCGTTAAGAGCAAGACGTGCGTCCGCTTCTTCTTCGTCGTCATTAAGAGCAAGGCGTGCATCAGCTTCTTCTTCATCGTCGTTAAGAGCAATGAAGTTTTCTTTTGTTTCTTCATCATTCAGAGAAACCTCGATTGCAGTCTCTTCGATTGCAACAGGTTCTTCTGTACTTTCTTCTTCTTCTCCAGCAAACATTGGGTAGCCGAAGAGTGTAAATGCAGCAAGTGCTAAAAGTGAAGATTTTTTCATAATGTGACCTCACATGTGTAGGTTAAAAATTAATCCCGTCCAATTTAACTTTAATTAACATTTTCTTGCAAGCAGAAAGGGAGGGAATCGCTTAGAAATTCCTTCTCGAATTGAGAGGTTTTTTCCTTTTTCACGCCCTTTTCGAGCTCCTTTCTCATGGTGGCGAAATGACGCGCTTCTTGAGGACAAATGGGGATAAATTTTTTGAGCTAGAATGACAAGGTTTTTTTCGATACGCATCAAAGCGCTTGAAGGAACATGTTTTCGTTGGAATCCTTCGGCCAGCCCACGGAAAAAGGAATTTTTTGAAGCCATCCCTTTTAGATGAGAATCTTCTTGCTGAGCTTCTCTCCAGAGAGCTTCAAATTGGTGATCTAGAAAATGGGCGACATATTCTGCAATTTGTGTGGCGAGTCGCTCTCCGATAATTTCTAAATAGACCCCCGTTTTCCCCCGATTCAGAACAGGGTAGACGTAGAAGCTTTTGAGAATCGAAGCAATGGCTTGGAGCTTGGTATTTCCCCGTTTTTTTTCAAGGACGCGCATAAGGACCGTCTCTTCTTCCTCTGGGGTATAGGTGATATTGTATTTATCCAAAAGATGTTGAGCTTTCAGAGTGGCTTCTTCAGCTTCATGAGGATGGGAGCTCTCTGCCAAGGAGAGGAGCTTGCGGACCTTTTCAACAATCCGATGGTTTTTCAAGGTCGATTCCATGGGGGCAATAGATCGAGACACCTCGCTTGACCATCCATAGCTTTGGCACACTTCCCGGAAAGCCTTTCCATGAGAAGGAACTCCAGCTCCATATTTTAGGAAAACAATGAGGTGGGCCAGTTCATGTCTTAAGATGTCTTTGATTGTTTCAGGGGCTTCTAGAAGAAACGCTTTGTTGACCCCAATTTCAAAAAGATCCGTCTGAAAAAAACCGAGCTGCGAAGGGTGATCGAAGACAACAAAGTGGAGAGGGTAAGAATATCCCTGGTAGGAAAAGCGGGAGTGCCCCACTGGGATCCCCATTTCCTCACGGAGAATTTCGCGGGCAAGTCGTTTCACCTTTTTTAAAAAAGCAAGGATTGTTGTTGAGTAAAGAATTTCCATGTGACATGATATTAACCCAACCCTCTTAGTGAGGCAAGCAGGTTGTTATTTATTTGAGGGTTGGGTTAATAAATATAAAAAGCTGGGAAGAAAATGAAGAAACGCGTTGGTGTCCTTTTTGGGGGACAGTCAGAGGAACATGAGGTCTCGATCCGCTCAGCAGAGTCGGTGATCAAGTATCTTGACCCCAAGAAATATGAAGTCATTCCGATTAAGATTGAAAAAGATGGGACGTGGGGTTGGGAGAGTTCTTTGAGCCTTTTGAAGGAGTCCTTTGATGTGATTTTTCCTGTGCTTCATGGACCCTATGGAGAAGATGGGACGGTTCAAGGACTCTTAGAGCTCGCGCACCTTCCGTATGTAGGGGCCGATCCCTTAAGTTCTGCGATGTGTATGGATAAAGGCGTGATGAAAGATCGCCTCAGGGGAGCGGGGTTACCTGTCCCTGATTACCTTCTCCTTTCAATTGTTGACTCCATTCAGGAGGAAGACATTTTTAAACGGTTTTCTTTCCCTTTCTTTGTGAAGCCGGCACGGTTGGGGTCGTCTGTTGGAATTAGCAAAGTGCATTGCCGAGAGGAGCTTTTCCCTGCCCTAGAAGAAAGTTTTAAGCACGATGAAAGGATTGTGATTGAAGAGGGAATTGTTGGGCAAGAATTAGAGATTTCTGTTCTAGGGAATCTGGCACCTGAGGCTTCTCTTCCAGGAGAAATCATTCCAACCCATGAGTTCTATTCGTATGAAGCAAAGTATCTTGATGAAAATGGTGCGCATTTTGTTCTTCCTGCGAAGCTTCCCTCCAAGAGGATCCAAGAGATCCAAGAATTGGGGGTTGAGGCTTTCAAAGTCATGCGGTGCGAAGGGATGGCTCGTGTGGACTTTTTCCTCAGTTCTGAGGGGACCTTATATATCAATGAACTCAACACGATTCCGGGATTCACCTCGATCAGCCTCTATCCGAAGCTTTGGGAGGTGAGCGGACTTCCCTATTCTGCGCTCCTTGATCGTCTCATAGATCTTGCAATTGAGCGCTTTGAGCGGATCCATGATGATGAAAGATTTGTTTTAAATCGGTTGATGAATTACCATTGATAAAATGGAAATCAAAGCGCTTGCAAAAGAAAAGATTGAGCAGCCAGAGGATCTCACAATCCGTCCTGCATTTCCTTTCTATAGTCGCTCCAAGAATCTCCTGACCCATGTGAAAAAAATCGAGGATATTCTTGTTTCTGCACTTCCCGATCCGCTTCCCTTTACCGATCGAGAAAGCTTGGCGCAGTGGGTTGACGAGGCGCTTCCCTATATTGTCTGGAGCCCTTTTGATTCTCCTCCCGATTGCGTGTCTATCTTCTTTTTAATCAAACCGATTGCTTCTATGCCCTCTGAGAGATTTATTTCAGAAATGATCAAGAGATGGCTGTTCCCTCATCAAGAAACAACAATTCTCTCGTTTGAACACATGCTGTTTCAGTTCGATCACTACCTGAAAGAGACCTTGTTTTTTGCTGAGGCAAAGATTTTGATTCAGCATAAAAAAGAAGGAAGCCTCTTAGGCGAGAATCTCCCTCTTTTGAAGCGAGAGATTATTTCGGCACTTTCTGCAGGGCGGTATGCAAAATCTTTATTAGAGACGAAGGCTCTTCCGTTAGACCGTAAAATGAATCTCATCCGCGAGTCTTTTATTAAACTGCTGCATCGCTTCCCTGATGATCTCGATGAGGTGATTTTTGAGCGGTTAGCTTACATGCAGTCCTATGCCTCTAAGGAGTTTCGGCAAGAGCGTTCTTATGCTCATTTAGGGCGGGTCATTTTGACCTTTATGCTTTCTCGAGCCCATCTAGCAAGAGAAATCAATTCCTTTCCTGAAAAGCGGCATATGAAGATCCGGTTTATGCCTACATCTCTCTTTTTTCCTTTTGGAAAAAAGCCTGTTCTGGGGTTGTCGATCAGTGTAAATCTGTTTCATAAGTATGAGTTTTTTAATGAGAAACATGTTTTAAGAGCTGTTCAAAAGTTTATTCCTGGGTTGCGAATTGTTCCTGGATCCATTTACCAAGCATCTATTGCCAATGATCCGATTGTCTCTCTCTATCTTGAACTTGAAAAGGTGGATGGATCTTTGATCACACTAGAAGAAAAAAGACTCTTAAAACGAGAGCTTGATTTAGAGCTCAAGAAGCGGATCGAGCACCTTGTTCCCTCTATCTTCATGGTGAGAAACGAAGAGGAGATCATGCGCAATATCTTAATGCTCTCCCGAGAACTTAAATCTGAAAACGACATTCCCCAAATGATGATTTCGTTTGACCAACACTCTCAAGATGACCTGATTTTTACAGTTGTCCTTCTTCGGGTGAAAAAAGAAACAACGCCTTCTATTCAAGAACTCCTTAAGAATGCAGATGATAGGATTCGCTTTGTTCCGGATCGGGTTCAAAATGTGAGCTATATCACCAAGAATCATCCCATTGAGGCAAATGTTTTCCGCCTTCATCTGACGAAACTACCCTCCTTCTTAAGAATGGACTTTTCGGTAAATCTCTATCTTGCAAGAGAAGAAGTGGTGAAGTTCTTAAATCAACATATTGGAGAGATTAGAGATTATAACGGAGGAATGATGCTGAAACAGGGGGAGTTGTTTACCCAGTTTAAACGTCTTTTCCAAGATGTTTCTCAGCGAAACCAAGACCTTCTTGAGAACTTTTTCTATTCACTTAACCCCATTGAAGCACAGGCAACCATTTCTCTGCCCTCTTTAAGCCTATTCTTTGAAACCTTCATTCATATTGTTGAAAAGGAATTTCCACGTGATAGATCGTACTTATTGAAGGTAATTGAGGATGAACAGCTTACCATTGCAGTTATCCGGGGAAACAACCCTGAGTTTCGTTCCTTGGTTGAGGAAGCTCTTTCTGGGGCAATGACACAGGGGCGTCATTTGGTTTCTTCCTCGATTACCTTTGAGGGAAGCTATTACTTGGGATTCCTTTGCTCGGACCCACAGGCTGAAAAACATCAAGAATTTAAAAAGATAGTGACTCAAACCCTAGAGAAATGGGAGGAGGGACAGAAAAAGCTCCAGATTCTGAAGATTCCTTATGCTAGTTTTGTCTCGCTAGACCCTCGAATCGGGGGGGATCAAGTGTCATCTGTTGTGGTCAAGCTCTTATTCAATGGGCTGATGCGTATTAGTCCTGATGGAAAGCCTGTATTTTCTGTTGCAGAGAGCTATACAGTTTCTGAGGATAAAAAGACCTATGTCTTTAAACTGCGGGAATCCTATTGGTCGAATGGAGCTCCAGTGGTTGCCTATGACTTTGAATATGCTTGGAAAAAAGTGCTTTCTCCTGGGTTTACGACCCCTTTTGCCTATGTTTTTTATCCCATTAAAAACGGAAAAAAGGCCAAGGAAGGGAGGATTGCAATTGAAGACGTTGGGATCAAAGCTCTTGATGAACGGACCCTCCGGGTTGATTTAGAGAATCCTGCTCCCTATTTCATTGAACTCACTGCAAACACGCTGTATTCTCCTGTCAATCATGAGGTGGATCAAAAGCATCCCGACTGGTCTAAGCAAAAAAATGAAAACTTTGTCTGTAATGGCCCTTTTAGGCAAGTAGAGCCGAATCAAGGCTATTTCTTCAATTTTGTGAAAAATACAGGATATCTTAACAAGGAAGATGTCAAGCTAGATCAAATCTTATTGATTCGCACCGAAAAGAAGCATGCGATAGAAATGTTCCGCCAAAAGCAGCTTCACTGTATGGGTTCAAACCTTCTCCCTTTAACCCAATGTCTTATTGAGGATAAGGAAAAATATATTACTCACTACCTTTGTCCTAAAGTTTTATGGTATTGCTTTAATGTGAATCGTTTTCCTTTTACAAATAAGAAGATTCGTCGAGCGCTCTCTATGGCAGTCTGTCGGAAAGACTTGATTGCAAACCATCTCGCTCAACGTGTTTCTGCTTATACTCCGCTTCCTTATCAGTTAACGCTCTGTCAAGATGCCGACTTTCTCCTTAAGGAAGATTGTGAAGCAGCTAAATGTCTCTTTATAGAGGCGCTAGAGGAGATCAATCTCAAAATCGAGGATTTTCCCGTTCTTTACATCTCATGTTCTACTGAGGACCGAGAAAGCTCAGAAGCTTTAAAGCACCGTTGGGAGAGCACATTGGGGATAAAGTGTGAAGTAGAAGTGTCTCATTATTGGAAGCAACATTTCCAAAAAGTGAGCGAGGGAAATTATCAGGTAGGATCAATGTATTGGACATCTTGGGTGAATGACCCTATTTATACCTTACAATCCTTCAAGTATGGAAAAGAAAAAGTCAACTTCACAGGCTGGGAAAGCAAAAAGTATCAGAAGCTTTTAGACCTTTCAGATCAGACAATCGATATTGAGAAAAGGAAGAGTTATTTATTTCAAGCTGAGAAGATGGTGATCGATGAAGCGATTGTGATTCCGATATCTTATAGCGTCGATTACTTAATTAAAGATCCAAAGCTGATGCTTTCTCATTCAAGCTCTCATGGAACAGTTGACTTTTCACAAGCCTATTTTTCCAAAAAATAAGTCAAGCTAATTGTTTTTAATCCAAGTGGTGTGTTAAACTTTTCCTGATCGTTACCTCAAACCCATAAAAGGGGAATTATCATGTTAGACACAATTAGATCAAAAAGAACTAGTAGAAACTTGAAGACAGAAATTTCGAGCTTTGAAAAGCAAATGGTTACACATTCTGCTTGGAAAGGGGACATTTCTTTGAGCGAAGCTGCCGAACTTTTGGAAGGTCAAAAGCCCTTTACATTTGTTCTTTCAAATGGTTTTGATAGACAGCACTATATTTTGTCATTTGTTTCAGATAGGCAAGTTGTGAAGCATAAGAACATTCGTATTGTAGTTTACCAAGGGCAGACATGTTTTATAAATGGAGGCTCTGGAGGACCTTGTGCTTTTGTAGATGACCTAATTCAGGGTTGCCTTAAAGTCTCTTCAAAATTTTGTCAACCGCTTGAATCGTAATATTCTATGGAATACCCACGTCTAAGCGCGTGGGTGTTTTTTATACCCAAACAACCTCAAAAGTTGGATTTTCGGCTGCGCCAA
>JAGROF010000029.1:0-8700 GCA_020440405.1 Chlamydiia bacterium | reverse complement strand
CCCAAAACCAACTTTTGAAGTTGTTTGGGTATATTCATTATTGATATAGTTTAATTCGAATAGATTGGGAGCCCAATTGTCTGTAGGGCTCTTTGAAGAATCGAATGATAAAAATTACCCCCATCAGCCCCGTGTTTACTCCTTCAATCAGGAAGAATTTTGAAGGGGACATCCCGAGTTTCTCGATTCCAATAAAGACAGGGATACAAAGGGTAATCCACTGCAATGTTAAGCAGCAGGCATAGAAGAGGGTGTCTCGCGCAGCAGTGATTAAGCTGGCTCCGATTCGATTGATTCCACTTCCAATGATTGCAATCCAGACCCAGAAGCAACATTCTTTGAGGTAGAATTGCGATTGGATAGATAGAGGGTCTTTAATAAAAATAGCAATGATTTTTTCTGGGAAGAGAAGAAGGGGAATCGCAAGAATGATCGCAGTAATTCCAGTAAAATATAGCGAGGTGCGCAGGCTTTTTCTAAAGTGGTGGGAGGTATTGCTGGCGAGTGTGTGGGAGTTAAAGGTCAAAAGAGCTTGTCCCATCCCGTCATTGATAAAGCTGAGAATAACGAAAATTGTGAGGCCGAAGGAATGAACAAGGAGGTAGTCTCCCCCTTTCTGGATGAGAAAATATGTTGCAATTGTCCAAGCTCCGACAGCAATTGTTCGACCGAGAGAGCGGGGAATTCCTGTTTTTAACCCCTGCCAAAGGAGAGGAGGGTTGAGTTTCCAGGTATTCGTAGAGAAAAAAGGAGCATGCCGTTTTTGTCGAAAAAGGAAAAAGAGAATGACACAGTAGGTCGATTGAGAAATAACTGTTGCAATGGCCGCTCCAAAGACTCCTTGAGGGGGGAGAACGCCTTGAATTCCAAAGATCAGGAGAATATCAAGGAAAATATTGAGAACTTGGATCGAAAAGTTTGTGATGAGGACGATGCTGTTTTTCCCCCGCCCTGTATAGAAAGAAGCTAGGGTCGCCCCTAGGGGATAGAGGAAGTTTGCAATGGCAAGAACCTGGAAGTAGATCTTTGCGTCCTTTTCGACTTCGATATCTTGCAAGTAGAGCTTTCCAATCAGAATGAGAGGATAGGTCAGAAGAATAGTTGATAAAGAAAAATAGATCATCTGCCAAATGAAGGGGCCGATCATTTTATCTTGCCTAGCGCCCTTGAAATGTCCGACAAAAGCTTGAGAGATCGAGGCAATGATGATAAGCCCGAGCTGTGGGAGGTAGAGAAGGTTCATTGCAGAGCAACAAGCTTTCCAAGCGTCTTGAGAAAAGTGGGAAAGAAGAAAGCGGTCTGTAAGGTTCAGAAGGCTTGCAGAGAATGTCGTGAGGATAAGAGGAAAAGCTAGGGTAAAAAGTTCACGCAAACTAGCAACGGGGTGCCTGGTGAGTTGATGATGAGACGATCTTTTTATATTCGCGGACTTCATTTTCAACTTAGCGTAGAAATTTTTTTCTCATAATTTAGGTTTAGAGATTGAATGAAACTTAGCAGTCCTGTACATTTATCGCGAGGTTTTTTTGAATTCTAAAAAAATAAATTGATGAAAAATCTGCGGTTTATCTTTTTATTAACTCTATGTGTAACCATTTTTTGTGGATGTGAAAGACATGCAAAAAAGCAGCCTCCTCGTTATTTGCAACTTTGTCTATCGAGTCCTGTAAAGTCCATGGATCCCCACATTGGAACAGCAAGTCCTTCTGCTCATGTGATTAAGCTTTTGTATGAGGGGCTTATGGTGCGGAATGCAGAAGGAAATCTCGAGTATGGGCTTGCTGAGAGGTATGAGGTTTCGGAAGATAAAAAACGGTACACCTTTTATCTCAAGCAAACCGAGTGGTCCAATGGGGAGCCTGTGACGGCCTATGACTTTGAATACGCATGGAAAAAAGCTATCCTTTCCCCTTATTATGGGGCCGTTCTCTTTAGCCCGATCAAAAATGCAGGGCTTTGCAATGAGGGGAAATGTGAAGCAGATGCAATCGGGGTGTATGCGGTGGATGCCCAGACACTTGTTGTTGAATTAGATCATCCCACCCCTTACTTCCTAGAGCTGACATCTTGTGTAAACTTTGCTCCAATCAATGAGCTCAATAGGGGACTGACAAATGGTCCGTTTTCTGTGAAGGAATGGACATTAGCGGAATCTTTAGTTCTCGTGAAAAACTCTAGATATTGGGATGCTGATAACATTGAAATCCCAGGGGTTCATTTTCGGATTATTCATGATGAGTCAGTCCGCCATGATTTTTTTGAAAAGGGGTTGATTGATTGGATTGGAGATCCTCTCGCTCCCTTATCTGCAGATGCCATTGAATCTTCAAACCTTGTAGATCAAGTCATTAGCGTTCCTCTGAATGGGATGAATCTTCTCGTGTTTAATACACAGAAATATCCCTTTAACAACAAGAATTTAAGAAAAGCACTATCTTATGTGATTTCAAGAGAATTTATTGCGGAGCATATTCTGACGCGGAGCAAGCCGCCAGCCTTAGGGTTAATTCCAAACGGGAATAATAACTATATTAAAGATGGAGATCGCATTAGTGCGCAGCTTCTCTTTAACTCAGCCCTAGCAGAACTCGGTTTAACGCCTGAAACATTTCCTGAGATTATTTTGAGTTATGCACCTGTGTTTTATCAACCTTCTGTCATGCATCTCATTCAGCAGGAGTGGGAAAATGTTTTGGGGATTCGTGTTAAACTCGATCCAATTGATAAAGGGCTCCTTTATAACCAAATGCTTCAAGGGGATTTTCAAGTGGGAAGCATGTTTTGGGTCTCGATGATTAAAGATCCGATTTATATCCTTGATTTTTTTCGCTCCAACCATCGAAAAATGAATTTTTCGAGATGGGAAGATCCAGCGTATCAAGAACTAATGAGCCTTGTTGATCATGAGGTCAATTTAGAGGCGCGGAAGGTCTTATTAGAAAAAGCAGAGGCCTACGTCATGGACGAAATGCCTGTGGTCCCTATTTGCTTTGCTTCCGCATTATATATGAAAAATAAATCCCTTTCCAATATTGGGGTTTCTCCTTTCATGGATGTCAATATTAAACAAGTAACCTTGGCAGAAGAATGAAAAAAGCGCTCTTTTCCTTTCTCCTTCTCTTTCTCCTCTTTTCATGTGGTAAAAAAAGCCATCAAGAACACGGAAATCGTGTCATTAATCTGACGGTGATTGCCCCTATTCGCTCCTTAGACCCAAGAATTTCCAATGAATCTCCTTGCACGCATATCATCACGATGCTTTTTGAAGGGCTGATGTGCCTGGGACCAAATGGAGAGATTCTTCCTGGGGTGGCGGAGTCTTACGAATTATCGGAAGATCAGTGCACCTATACCTTTCATTTGAGGGACTCTCAATGGTCTAACGGAGATCCTGTAACAGCTTATGACTTCGAATATGCTTGGAAAAAATCTGTCAATCCTTTGACGGCACACAATGGTGCCGTCACGTTTTATGTGATTAAAAATGTCGAAGCTTGCATCTCAAAGCAAGCTAGGATTGACGAGGTGGGGATTCGAGCTCTTAATGCCAAAACTTTACAGGTTGAGCTAGAGCATCCTGCGGCTTACTTTCCCTATCTCTGTGCTAGCTCAACGTATTCTCCCGTTCATAAAGGGCTTGTGGAAAAAAATCCTCAGTGGGCAAATACTGCAAATTCTGACTTTGTTTGTAATGGCCCCTTTGTCATTAAACATTGGAAAAAAAGTGTAGAGCTTTATGTAGAGAAAAATCCTCTTTTTTGGAATGCAGAAGTGGTGGCGATTCCAGGGATTCGGATTCAGATTATTACTGATGCCACAACCCAGTGTTTCCTATTTGAAAAGGGAGAACTGGACTGGTTAGGACAACCCTTTAATTCAATTCCAAGAGATTTGATTGCAGGGAAAGAGTTTATCGAGCAATCCAACACCATTGATGCCTATGGCTTATTCTGGTTTTTCCTCAATACAGAAAAACCTCCTTTTAATAATAAAAATTTTCGGAAAGCCGTCGCTTACGCTTTGGATCGAGAAGCGATGGCACAGCATGTCTTCCAGTTGGGGGAAGAGCCTGCTATGGGAATTCTTAACAAGGGGATTTCTGTTCATGATCAACCCTATTTCAGAGACTGTGATATTGCGACGGCTCGAAAATACCTCAATAATGCTCTAGAAGAGATGGGATATACCCTTGAAACCCTCCCGCCAGTTAAGATGAGCCAGCGTAGCTGCCTGTTTACTTCAAGAGTGACCCAAGCGGTTCAGGAACAACTGAGAAAGCATTTAGGAATTGCTGTGGAGATTGAACATGCTGATTGGCCCGTCCACTTTGTTCAGGTGCAAAAAGGAGATTATGAAATGGGAGAGATGCCGTGGCACTCTTGGCTCAAAGATCCTATCTATATGCTTGATACCTTCCGCAGTCGCGATTTAGGAATCAATATGAGCCGCTGGGAGAATCCTGAGTATAAAGAGCTTCTTGTCTTAGCAGACCATGAAATTGATCCTGTGAAGCGGAAAGAATACCTGCACCAAGCAGAGTCTTTTTTGATGGAGGAAATGCCGATTGTTCCGATTTGCTTTACAAAGCTTTTCTATCTCTCCAATCCCCGCTTAAAAGGTGTCTACCTTTCCCCTCTTAAGGAGATCGAGTTCCGCTACGCTTACTTTGAGGCTGATTAGCCCCCCGGAGCGAAGACAAATAGACTGGCGATTTCTGAACCACCGAGAGCACAGAGGACACAGAGATGTTTTTTTTATTCTTTTTTCTCTGTGATCTCTGTGGTAAAACCTAAAAGTTTGAGGAGGGGGGTGGCGACGTCGCGGCGGATTCCCTTATAGGGGTAGGCGTGGATAAAGAGCACAGGATTATAGTTGAGCTCAACGATGGTGTAATTGGTCGCCGTAGGAGCTTTTTTAGGGTGGGGAAGGAGCATGTCTACACCACAAATCTTTGCGCCAAAAACAGCGGTTGCCTGACATGCAATTTCAGAGTAGCCGGGATGAATAACGTCTGTGACATCATGAGCATCTCCTCCTGTTGAAACGTTTGAATTTTCTCGGAGAAAAATTTTTCGTCCTTGGGGAGGGATACTTTTAGGGGTGAGGCGTGAGGTTTTGAGGTGACTTTTCTCTTCAGGTCCAAGACGGAGGAATGTTTTGGGGTCGCGGTAGTAGGATGGATCATGATTCTTTTGATGCACAAGCTGCTGAATGGTTGACGTTCCATCACCGATGACATGAGCAGGGATCCTTTTAGCCACACCAATGCAGGCATTATCAATGATCAGGAAGCGGTACTCTTCGCCTGGACAAAAGGCTTCAATGAGCACAGAATTTCCATAGGAAAACCCTTGCCTCAAGGCATGGAGAGCGCTCTTTTCATCATGAGGAGCAATGATCGATACGCCAAGCCCAAAGTTTGTGGCTTTGGGTTTAATCACAGAGCGTTTTTTGAGAAAAGGGGGAAGGGCTGCTTTTGCGGATTCCATAGAAGAATAGCTTTCCCCTTCAGGAACTTGAAATCTTGCACGCCTAAGCAGTTTTTTAGTCACTTCCTTGTTTTCTAGAAGATGGGGAACAATGTAGGAGTCTTTTGAGGTCTTTGTAGCTTGTTTGATGTATTCCATGTGGGTCCCTTGCTTGAGCTGAATGAGTTGGTCTTCCCGATCAAGCACTTCGATGTCGATCTGCCACTCTAAGGCTTTTCGAATAAGCACTTGGGTGGAGAGTTCAAGGTCTTCATAGCCTTCCACAAGAATTGTGGAAGCAGTCTCGAGTTTTTGGTTTTTGAGGATAGAATCGCGGGTGGTTGCTTCAAGCTGGTTCAAAAGTTTCGAAGGTAAGGGGGTGGAGCGAAGGGTTTTTTGATGTGTTTTTGCTAAGGAAAGTCCCAGTTTGAGGAAAGAAGTGGTTTCGAGTTTCTTGGTAATGGAGGCTGAAAGGATCAGGTGGGGGTGTTGAACCTTTTCTTTTTGCTGTTTTAGAAGGTCTTGATTGCCTAAGAGTTTTGCAAAAGGCTCCATGGCTCGGAGGATTTTTAACCCCCAGGTTTCAAGAGCGATGTCTTGGGGACTCCGAAGGATAAGCCCTTTTCTTCTCCCTTCAAGAGCCACACGGTCTTGGTTACAAGTGAGGCAGGCTTGTGCTTCCTTTGAAAGAGGAGGACTTTTTTTCATCAGGCAATAAATAAGAAACAGGTGAAGAAAGTCGATTTGTTCTTTCGAAATTCCGATCGGTTGAAAGGGATCAAGGTCAATCGCACGCACTTCCACATATTCGATCCCTCGCTTTTTCAGTCCTTCTAGAGGTGTTTCTCCTTCGCGAAGAGTTGCTTTGGGGCGGATTCTAGAATAGTGTTCATTGGCATTTTGGAGGATATTCGGATTGAGTTGTGAGGGAAACGCTTGATAAGCGGGTTCTGGAGTTGAGATCGCATGAGTCATCTCTGCAATATACGCTTCAAGGGAGTTGAGAGAGATGGCAAGCTGGTTTTGAACACGGCTATAATATCCTAGAGTGCTCGTACGAATCGAGGTAGCGTAAGGGACAACTTCGGAAGCGTAACTTTTATCCATGACAGGAGAGGCGCCAAAGAGATAGGTTAAAAGCCACCCCTCTCGAAGAAAATTGCGGATCATGTCGAGTGTGCGTTTATTGATAAACTCCTGTAGAGGAAGAGAGTTTTTTTCCTTCCGCTGAAGGGCTTTCCAAAATACGGGATCAAAAGAGAAGTTGTAATGGATTCCTGAAATCATCTGAATACGCATGCCGTAGCGATCACGCAACCCTTCGCGATAGAGCACTTTTTTCTTTCCTTGGTAGGATGAGCCATATTGGGCGATTTGGATCGCTTCGATCGGAGGGGGCATCGAAAAAGGCCAAAAGAGTTCCTTCGGATTTTTTTGAAGAGAAAAGTGCATGAGGTGTTCTAAAAACTTTTTCGCTCCGTTGAATGTAGATTGGGGAGGGGTATTCCATTCGAGTTGTTGTTCGCTGAAGTCAGTGCTGATATAGGGGTGGGTCAAGGGAGAACCGAGGGATTGGGGGTGAGGAGTTTTTGCAATGGTTCCTTGGCTATCGATGCGCAGGGTTTCCCGTTCGAGTCCAAAGTGAAATTTCTGAAAAAGTTCTTTTCTCATGAACTTATTAAACCATTTTATAAGTTTATATTCTATAAAAAACTTAGATGATTTATTAAAAAACTATGAGAATGTTTTGTTTAATTGTTCCATTGTGCTTGTTGGTTTCTTTTTTATTTGAAAGTTGTGCTGCTTTAAAAAAAAGAAACTATGAGCCTCAAGTGATGGAATCTGCAGATGTCTCCTTGAGCATTGATTCGGCACTTCAAACCCCAGACTTTTCAGCAGGGGAGTGGCCCGCATACAATTGGTGGTCTCTTTTTGAGGATGAGCAGCTCTCTGAGCTCATGGAAATTGCGATTGAAAAGAATCCCGATTTACTTGCTGCAGTGTCAAGAGTTCGCGTTTCTCAAGAAGAGGCAAAAAAAGTGCGCTCTTCTCTTCTTCCCAAACTGGATGCAGATTTCCGGGATAATTATGAGCACTTGAGTAAAGATAGCTTAGATCGCTTTCCTCCTTCCACCGTTCCAGCTGTTGTGAATCAGCTCTATCTTGCTTTGAATTTTGAGTATGAGATTGACCTTTTTGGAAAAAACCGGAATCGCTACCGCGCAGCAATCGGGCAAACACGGGCTCAAGCCGCTGAGATGTCCGCCTCTCTTTTGATGATTACCACGCTGCTTGCCGAGACATATATTCAGTATGCGGCGCATCTCCAAAACCTTCAATATGCTCAGGCTTTAGCAGATGCTCAGAAAATGCAGCTGGAATTGACAGAGCTTCGTTTTGTCAATGGACTCGGTGATCAAATGCTCATTGACCAGGCGACAGCCGCGTACTTGGACGCGCAAGAAACAGTGGTGTTTTACAAGAAGGAAATCGCTCTTGATGTGAGCCAGCTTAAGATTTTAATGGGGCTTGGGCCTGATGATCCAAGGGAAATCTCTTCTCCACAACTTGCATTTGACCGCTCCTTTCCCCTTCCCGAGAATATTCCCCTCAACCTCCTTTCTCGTCGCCCTGATTTGATGGCTCAGATTTGGACAGTTGAGGCAGCAGCCCACCTGATCAGTGCGGCAAAAGCAGCTTTTTTCCCCAATATTAATCTAGCGGCTTTTGTGGGGTTAGAGAGCCTGAAGTGGAACAACTTCTTTTCTGTGAATAGTTACGCTGGAGCCCTCACTCCTGCAATCAACCTCCCTCTTTTTACTGGAGGGAAATTGACAGCCCAGTTAAACAAGCAATATGCGACCTATGATGCAGCGGTCTATGACTATAACGCCCTTTTACTGAGAGCTGCCAAGGAAGTTACGGACCAGATCAATATTTTAGAGGCAGCAAATCAAGAAAGTCGTCTTCAGACTCAGGCATATGAAAAGACAATGCATATTGCAGAGCTGACAACGAAACGTTATGAAAATGGGCTGGATAATTACTTAATGGTTTTAGAAAAACAGATGGACACCCTCAAGCAAGGGATGAAAGAGGTCGACACAGAAAATCAGCGCTATTTAGCGATCCTTCAACTGATTAAGGCATTAGGGGGTGGATACCATGGCGGATGAAACAGAGAATCGGTCTAAGAGGGTGTATGCGAATTAGATTGAGTTCAGATTTTTTT
>JAGROF010000028.1 GCA_020440405.1 Chlamydiia bacterium | reverse complement strand
TTTTTCTTCCTTGCTCAGCCCTTTCTCGGCCTGATTTGGCACATTTTTTGATGATCAAACGGATACGGCACCAACTTTGCAAACTCTATGATACTCGGGCTGTTGAATTAAAGAAGCGTCCTGCACTAGAAGAGATCGATGAAATCGTTTTCACAAGTCCTTCGACGGTCGATGCTTTCAAAAAAATTTTTGGAGAAATCCCGAAGAATAAAAAATTAATCCCCATTGGCCCAATTACGCAAAGCAAATTAAATTCTGTATTTACTTTTTAAAAGTCCTCAGTTTTAATAGGAGTCAACCTATTCCATAATTTTGCTTTAATTTGATTTTTAGCATTTTGAAGAGGTTTAGAGTGCTTAGGTTGAACACGTTGTCGATGCGAAATGGCTCAATCTAAGCACTCTAAAAGATGTCAAAAGACTGGAATAAAATGTATTCTACATTGTGAGATAGGTTCAAAAAATAAATTGTATTGATCCTGAGGGTTGTCTCTTTTTGGGGTCTTTGCTAAGCTTTTTGGCACCTAGCGTGAGGTAAAGATGAAATTTTTAGGATTGTTTACCCGTCATCAACCCAAAATTAAAGTTGCATCTACTAAAAAAGATGGATTCAGTGGTTGGGTGAAGTGTACGAAGTGTGAGGAGATGATTCATGCGAATCAGCTCCAAGACAATCACAACTGCTGTCCAAAATGTGACCATCACTATCGGCTTTCAGCGGTTCAACGTGTTGAACTTCTGGCAGATGATGATACATTTCAAGAACTATTTTCTGAAATAGAGCCTACTAACCCCTTAAAATTCGTCGATACTGAAGACTACGATGACCGCCTAAAACGGGCGCGGAAGAAAACGGGACGCAACGAAGGAATTTTGGTCGGAACTTGCACCATCGAAAAAATGCCCGTAGCTCTTGGCGCTTTAGACTTTAGTTTCATGGGTGGTTCCATGGGATCAGTTGTCGGAGAGCGGATTACCTTACTCATAGAGCATGCGATCAAACATAAACTCCCTGTTATTCTGGTTTCTTCTTCTGGAGGAGCACGGATGCAGGAGTCGATTTTCTCTCTCATGCAGATGGCAAAAACTTCTGCGGCACTTGCAAAACTCAGTGAAGCACGTCTTCCCTATATTTCCGTTCTGGCCAATCCAACAACAGGTGGGGTAACTGCTTCATTTGCATCTCTTGGCGACTTAATCATTGCCGAGCCCGATGCTTTGATTGGTTTTGCTGGGCCACGGGTTGTTGAGCAAACCATTGGGCAAAAGCTCCCTGATTCAGCTCAGAAGTCAGAATTTTTACTTGAGAAAGGGATGATCGACTGCATAGTAAGACGGGTGGAACTCAAGGAAAAGCTCGCTTTTTTCCTCAACTTTCTAATGGATAACAAGATTCCTCTTGTCAGTAAGAAAGAGATGAATTTAGGTGTGGGAACTGAGCGAGAAAAATTAGACGATTTAATTGCACTTTCGAGAAAAGAACGAGAGAAAAACGCCATTAAAGTCACCTCAGAGTGAAACATGAAAAAGCAAATCATCCCGACAGTTGTCGAAGAGGAAGCTTCGCTTCCTGTTTATGGATCTGAAGATGCTGCAGGAGCCGATGTTCGGGCTCACATCAAGGAAGACATTATTATTCATCCTGGAGAAAGAAGGTTGATTCCAACGGGACTTCGTTTTGCAATTCCGAAGGGATATGAAATCCAGGTGAGACCACGGAGTGGTTTGGCCTTAAAGCACGGAATCACAGTTCTCAATTCGCCAGGAACCATCGATTCAGATTATCGTGGTGAATTGGGAGTGATTTTGATTCATCATGGAGACGAGCCATTTACAGTGACCCCTCAAATGCGCATTGCGCAAATTGTGCTCGCCCCAGTTTATCAAGCAACCTTTGCCCTTAAAGACGAACTTGTGGCAACAGAAAGAGGAGAAGGCGGTTTTGGCCATACTGGAACGCATTAACCATTTATTTAAGAAAGGAGACGATATGACTCTTTCAGAATTTATTCAAGAGGGAGTGATCTGCTTTCTAGAAGCAGGAAGTCGAGATGATGCTTTAAGAAAGCTCGTCGAAGCCCTCTCGGACTCCGGAGAACTTGCCGATAAGAATGCCTTTTTCGATGCGATTCTTAAACGAGAGAAAATTGTATCTACAGGGATTGGAATGGGGGTGGCGATTCCCCATGCAAAACTTCCCTCCTTTAATCGATTTTTCCTTGCCGTGGGACTGCAAAAAACAAAAGAAGGAATCGAATGGGATGCCTTGGATGGGGCCCCTGTTCGCCTGATCTTTATGATTGGAGGGCCAGCTAACCAGCAAACAGAATATCTAAAAATTCTTTCCCGCCTTACAGCCGCCATTAAGGACGAAGATCGCCGGAAGTGTCTGATCGGTGCCCAGACCCGAGAGGACGTCATCGCTCTCTTCGAAGGCCTCTAAGATCTTATTATTAATACCCACTAACTTTAGCTTATGAAAGATGCGTCGGGCGGCTACGCCCTCTGCCGCCCCCTTGAGCTTCGAGCGGAAAGCCAAATCGGACCTTCGGTCGGGGACTTGGGTGAAACCCTAAGTAAGCCCCTCCCTCATGCCGATTTTGCAAGACCGCTTCGAAGCCGAGGACTGCTCACCGCGTTCACTTTCCAAAACATAGTTTTGGAGTTCACGTCAGTTCGCAGGGACGAGACTAAAAGCCTAACCCCGTACCTGCTTAAAGGATATGAGTTCTAAACCGAAGGTTTAGAAAGCGAATGCCTGGAGCAGTCCGAGGCGCCAAATTGGAACTCGAAAATTCATGTGAACGAAGGGGTTGACAGTGCTCCGCACGGCGCCCCAAGGAACATGGATTTGCGTTTCCAAGTTAGCGCTCAAAAGGGCGGCAGGGGGCGTAGCCGCCCGACGCATCTTTTATAAGCTAAATCGAAGGAGAGGATCTTAAATCTTCAAAAGAACATCTTTTATCATTAGTGATCATCTCTTATCATAAATACTTTATCGCTTATCAAGAAAAAATTCGTGGCGGAAATGTTGCAAGAAAGTCAAAA
>JAGROF010000027.1 GCA_020440405.1 Chlamydiia bacterium | reverse complement strand
TTTGGCGGCGGCGGTGGTGGTGGCGGGTTAAATGGACTGGTGGGAAACAGCATTTCTGGAGGCAATGGAGGAGATGGCGGCTTTGGCAGCGGCGGCGGCGGTGGTGGTGTTGGAGCTACTAATGGAAGCGAGACCTCTCAAGCTGGGAGAGGGGGCGACGGCGGTTTTGGAGGTGGAGGGGGTGGAGAGGGAGAAGGAAGACCCAATCCTCTAAATATAACAGGAGGAGGAAACGGGGGATTTGGTGGTGGTGGTGGCAGCGGATTTCAAGGATTGGGCGGCACTAGCCTTTTTGGGGGTGGAGGGGGACAAACTCACACCGGACAGTCAGGAAAAGGCGGAGGAGGTGCCGCAATGGGAGGCGCAATTTTTATCCAAAACGGCGCAGACCTTATTATCCGAACAGGCATTTCTTTCAATAGTAGCACTCTAACTCCAGGAACTGGAGCAAACTATGGCACAGCCAAGGGAACAGATGTTTTCATGATGTCTGAGGGAAGTATTACTGTTGAAAATCTCTCCATCAATTCTACAGTCCCCAATCCTATTGAAAGTGATATTGGAGCTGGAGGAGGAGATCCCAGCATCGGAGGACTCACTCTTGACACAGGAAACACCGCGATTTTCTCATTGAATGGCGCCAATACTTACACAGGAAGCACCACGATTAATAGTGGAGCTCTAAATCTTCAAGGCTCTGTGATCACTCCCGTTACTTTAAATAATGGAATATTCACAGGAAATGCTTCCCTCATTCCTAATGGAGCTGTCGCTAACACAGGAAATCTCACCGTTAATGGAGGAACCGTTGCTCCTGGAGGGTTTAGCTTTGGAACGATCAATGTCGGAAATAATTTAACCTTCACGGGGGGAACCTTTCTTACAAAAATTGATAGTGTTGGGAATGCCGCCGTTCTAGATGCCAATGGCACGGCAGCACTTGCTGGAACTTTAACAGTAAACAGTGCAGAAGGGAATTTTTTGAAAGGACAAACCATCACTGTTTTAAATGCATATGGGGGGGTCTCTGGAACCTTTGGAACCGAAAACTTTCCCTCTGGAGGCCTTGCGTCTCCCTTATTTGCTGTGCAGTATACCGGAAATCAAGTCCAAATTTTAGTCCTTAGAGACCATGTCTTTGTCCGTCCGATCATTGATCCAGGTAACCCGCGTCATGTAGCGAAATATATGCTGTCACAATTGCCCATCGACCCCAACTCAGACTTTGGATTTGTGATCCGCTCTTTAGGGGTTTTGACAGATAAGGAACTCAATAAAGTCCTCAAAATGATGCATCAGGGTGTTTTTGGCACTTTTGAATTTATGAATATGACGACAAATGCTCAAGTGATGCAAATGTTTAACCAACACCCTTTCCGTCTTTTTGCTCCTGTAGGACCCGAAACCATCAGTGCATTAGAACCTCGCCTTACCACATCTCTCAACGACACTCTCTATACCTACAATCGTGAAACAACTGAGGACTCTCAACCCTTCTACCCTAGCACTCCACTCCATCGAGGATGTGAAAGAGACTATTGTAAACACCACAGTTTCCATTTCCAACCTTTTGGAACATGGAATAGCCAAAGTCAAAAGGGAGAACTGCGCGGATTCAACTACGAAAACGCTGGGTTCTTAACAGGGTACGATTACTTTTATCATAATTTCTTTGTCGGCGTTGGGGCAGGCTACGCGTATACCAACTTCCGATGGGACCAATCTGCAGGAAGTGGCCATATCCATCAAGTCTATGGCGGGCCCCATTTAGGATATTTCAACCGCTACTTTGCAGCAACATTGGCTTCTATGGCTGGCGGAAATTTTTACGAAACCGACCGGAATATTATCTCCTCGGCCCCTTCCCATCCCAATGCAGCTCTTAACCGAACCGCTCATAGCCACAATACTGGATTCCAGTGGACAAATGATCTTGGTCTAATTGGAGATTTTAGCCCCTTATCTGTTCCCCTTCAAATTTTCGCTAACATCACCCACTTTTACCTCCACAACGAGAGTTTTAAAGAAACAGGAGCGGAAAGCATCAATTTAAGGGTGAATGCTAAAACTTCGAACGCTCTCCGCTCGGAACTTGGGGTAAGCTCAAGTTATACGTTTAAAATCAATCATGGATGCTGGACCCCTTATGCACGTATCAGCTGGGTGAACAAGACGTTGCTCAGCAATAGTACCTATCGAGGAGGGTTCCGTGGGCAAGTGGGCACCTTCTCAGCAAGTGCCACCACCAAAGGAACCAACCAGTGGGCACCTGGTGCAGGAATTGAATTTGCAAACTTAAGTGGGCTTTCTCTCCTTCTTAATACTAGAGCAGAGATCAATGGTAAAATGAAAAACTACTCTGCAGACATGCGGATGGAACTGGCGTTTTAAGCAGGGACTCTGATCAATTTCTTTCCCTTTTTTACAATCTCTTGTAAACTGAAGGGCAAAGTTTAATACAAAAAATGATTCATGAAAGTGAAATGTGAAAACCAAGAACTTGAACTTCCCACAGGAAGTTCTGCAAAAGATTTAGCCGAGTCAATGAATCTCAAAGAGCCCCACCAAGCTCTGGCCGTATGGATCAACGGAAAAGCCTATGATCTAGATGCGGTGTTGAGCGATGGGGATGATGTCAAGTTGCTTGACTTTGACTCTCCTGAGGGAAAAGAGGTCTTTTGGCATACCTCTGCCCACGTTTTAGCCCAGGCTATTCTCCGCATTTGGCCCAAAGCAAAGCCCACCATTGGCCCTCCCATTGAAAATGGATTTTACTATGACTTTGCCGACCTCGACGTTTCAGAAGGGGATTTTGAGCGCATCGAAAAAGAAATCAAAAAGATTCTTGGAGAAAATTTTAAGCCAGAGCGCCACGAGTTTCTCGGCAAAAAAGAAGCGCTCGAAGAATTTAGAGACAATCCCTATAAAAAAGAACTCATTGAAGGGTTTGAAGAGGGGAGTTCCATTACTGCCTACCGCCAAGGAGAGTTTTTTGATCTTTGTCGAGGCCCCCATCTCCCTAGCCTGGGAAAAATCAAAGCCTTTAAACTTCTAAAAACCTCAGGGGCTTACTGGAGAGGAGATTCAAAAAACACCATGCTCACACGGATCTATGGAATCTCTTTTCCAAACCGCGAGCTGTTAAAAAATCACCTCAAGATGCTTGAAGAAGCCAAGAAGCGAGACCATCGTATCTTGGGAGCTAAGCTCGACTTATTTTCGTTCAAAGAAGAAGCGCCTGCAATGCCCTTTTTTCACAACCGCGGAATGGCGGTCTGGGATCACTTAGTGGCTTACTGGAAAGAGCTTCATTTGCGCAATCACTATGAAATCATTAAAACTCCTCAACTCATGACACGAGAATTGTGGGAGCTTTCGGGACACTGGGAACACTACCAAGAAAACATGTTCACCGTCAATGTCGACGATGAACGGGCTTATGCCATCAAGCCGATGAATTGCCCGGGATGTATGTTGTATTACAAAGGACGCTCTCATAGCTACCGAGAGTTTCCTTTAAGAGTCGCTGAGTTTGGGCATGTCCATCGTAAAGAGCCTTCAGGAGCGCTAAACGGATTGTTTCGCGTCCAAAGTTTCCACCAAGACGACGCCCACATCTTCATGCAGCCCCATCAAATCAAAGATGAAATTCTCGGGGTGCTTCACTTAGTGAAAGAAATCTACGAAACCTTCGGGTTACATTATACGTTTGAGCTGTCAACGCGTCCTGAAAAATCGATGGGAAGCGACGAAGATTGGAAAGTGACCACAGCCGGCCTTCAAGAAGCCCTTGATGAGTGGGGCTTTGACTACAAGATCAATGAAGGTGACGGCGCCTTTTATGGACCTAAAATCGATCTTCATGTCCACGATGCCTTAGGGCGCAGGTGGCAATGTGGAACGATTCAGCTCGACATGTCCCTCCCTGAAAAGTTTGCGCTCGAATATAAAGACAGTGATGGGGAGATGAAGCGCCCTATCATGATCCACCGCGCTATTTTCGGATCGATTGAACGCTTTTTAGGAATTTTGATTGAACACTTTGCCGGCAAATTTCCTTTTTGGATGAGTCCCTTGCCGATCCGCGTGATTCCTGTTGCAGAAGCCCATGCAGACTATGCGGAAGCCGTCACACGACAGATCCAAGACGCAGGATTTCTCTGCGACTGTGATCGCTCTCCTGAATCTCTTGGAAAACGGGTACGGAACGCGCAACTTTTGAAAATCAACTACATGCTGACCGTGGGAGACAAAGAGGTGCAAAACAAAACCATTGCCCTACGAACGCGTGATAATGTAGTGCATGGAGAAGTCAAGTTAGAAGATTTCCTAAAAAAATGCACAATCGAATATAAGGAACGAAAACTGACTTCACCCTATCAGGAGAAATAGTCGTATGCAAACGATCTCTGTTTGTAGCTTTAAAGGGGGCACGGCAAAAACATCCATTTCTTTGAATATTGGTGCTGCTTTGGCCCGCTTTCATCAAAAGCGTGTTCTCATGATCGATTTTGATGCCCAAGCAAACTTAACAGCAGGGCTTGGCCTTGACCCCGATAATCACGATAGTTTAGCGGCAGTTCTTCAAGACAACAAAACCCTTCAAGAAGTCATTGTCCATACCGATCACCCGCAGGTTGATTTAATCCCTGCAGACACTTGGTTGGAACGGGTAGAAGTCACAGGCGTTCTGTCCTCTGATCGCTACTCCCATGAAAAACTTAAAAAGGTTCTTGCACCCCTCAAGTATGACATTGCAATCATTGACACTCCTCCTTCTTTGTGTTGGCTTACGGAATCGGCTTTAATTGCTTGCAACTATGCCCTTGTCTGTGCCACGCCAGAGTTTTATAGCATCAAAGGATTGCAACGCCTCTCTTACTTTATGCATTATATTTCTGAGCGCCATCCCTTTGAACTTTTGGGAGTCGCTTTATCGTTTTGGAATGCTCGTGGAAGAAATAATGAAGAGTTTTTAGATGTGGTGAATGACACCTTCCCTGAAAAAGTTCTTTCCACAAAAATCCGGAGAGATATCGCCGTTTCTGAAGCGTCGATTCATGGGAAACCTGTCTTTGAAACGCGCCCCAAGAGTCGGGCCGCAGAGGACTATTTGGCCCTTACAGACGAACTATTAAAGCACATGGAGTCACAATGTCTAAGCTTAACTCCCTCCTAATGGGACGTTTTCTCAAGCCCCCCAAAAAAGAAAAAATGAATGAGCTCATCGAGAGGTCTTCAGAAAATGTCCCTGCAAAATTTGGGGGCGTTTTTCAAGTCACCCCTCTGAATGAGAAAGAAAAAGACTCTTTGCAAGCCTTGCTTGAAAAATACCAAACCGAAGACACCGATGTCGCAGCAGACTTGCAATCTCTTTCTAGCATCACCTCTGAAGTCAAAGCGATTAGCAATCAGGCCGTAATCTTGCATGGAGAGAGGATCAAAAAAGCGCAGACCCTTTTCAAAAAATACCGGGACGGAGCGTTTAGTAATTGGCTTCTCAAAACCTATGGGAACCGCCAAACCCCTTACAACTTCATGCAATACTATGAGCTTTACAATTCTCTGCCCAAAAAGCTCCAAGGAATTGTCGATGAAATGCCACGGCAAGCAATCTACAGTCTCTCAAGCCGTTCGATTCCCCATGAAAAAAAAGAAGCGTTTGTTGAAGGCTATCAAGGAGAATCCAAAACAGAGCTTTTAGAAAAACTCCGCACCGCTTATCCCCTTGCCAAAAAAGATAAGCGTAACCCGAACAAAACCAAAGGGGTGCTGGAGTCTCTCCGTCGCGCCTTAAAAGGAATGCAAAATGAACGTTTTCTCCCTTCAGATGAAGAAAAAGCTGAAGTGGAACAACTTCTTGCTGCACTAACAGAGCACTTTTCTCAATGAGCCTTTTTTATGAGTCTCCCCTTACCACCCGCTATGCCTCCACAGAAATGAAGGAGGTCTTCTCTTCGGTCTTTAAATACCGCACATGGAGAAAGCTTTGGGTAGCCTTAGCAGAAGGACAAAAGGAGCTAGGCCTTCCCATTACCGATGTGCAGATCCAAGAGATGAAAAACGCCATCGATCGGATTGATTTCGATAAAGTGCGAGAATATGAGAAAGAAACGCGACATGAAGTGATGGCTCACATTCACGCCTTTGGAGATGCCGCTCCAAAAGCCCGCGGTGTGATCCATATGGGAGCCACCAGCTCTTACGTCACAGACAACGGGGATTTAATCGCCCTAAAAACGGCACTTCAACTCCTTAAAGGAAAACTCATTCTTCTCATCGAAAAACTCAACCACTTAGCACTAAAAGAAGAAAACACCCCCTGCTTAGGATACACCCACTTTCAACCCGCTCAAGCAACAACATTTGGAAAGCGCGTCTGCTTATGGCTCCAGGACTTTTTGACCGATTTTAAGGACCTTTTAGCATTAATGGAAGATTTTCCGTTCTTGGGATGTAAGGGCGCGATTGGAAGCCAAGGGTCTTTCTTAGCTCTGTTTGAAGGAGACCATCAAAAGGTCATTGCGCTAGATAATACAATCACGCAAAAAATGGGCTTTAACCGTTCTTTTCTCATCTGCAGCCAAACTTTTCCCAGAAAACAAGAGCAGCGGATCCTGTATCTCTTGTCCAGCATTGGAGCGAGTGCATATAAATGTGCCACAGACCTCCGCCTCCTTTCCCATTTAGGAGAAGTCGAAGAACCTTTTAAGAAGGAGCAAGTTGGCTCCAGCGCTATGCCTTATAAACGGAATCCTATCTATTCAGAGCGCGTGTGTGGCCTTTCCCGTTTCGTGATAAACCTTTCTCAGAATGGTGCAGACAACGCCTCGTTGCAGTGGCTGGAGCGCTCTCTCGATGACTCCTCTAACCGACGGATGGCGATCCCTGAAGCATTTTTAGGAATCGACGGAGTTGTCAACTTGCTTTACACGATCATTTCGGGGCTTAAAACCTTTCCCAAAATGATGGAAGCCCACTTAGAAGAACATCTTCCCTATATCTCGATTGAAACCATTCTTGCAGCAGCCGTTCTCAAAGGAATGGACCGGCAAGAAGCACATGAAGTCTTGCGCAAACACTCCTTCAAAGCAGGAAGAGAAAAAAAAGAAACCGGGAAAAGTCCTGACCTTCTCAACACCCTCTTAGAAGCGGTCCAGCTCACTCCTGGAGAAATGGAAGACCTTTTAAAACCTGAAAATCTCACTGGAAGGTCTCATCAACAAGTCCTTGAGTTTCTGAAATTTGAGGTCGCCCCTATTTTAGAAAAGCATCTTGATCTTGATGCCCTGATTCCGAGCGTTGAGTTTTGAGTTTTCCCACTGTCGTTTGTTTTTTTACCCCAAATACCGGCTATGAAAAAGAAGTCGAAGGGCTCATTGCTTCCTGCAAAAAATTCGACATTCCCTATTCGATCGATCCGATTCCTCATTTTGGCACATGGGAAAAAAACTGCTGCTTCAAGCCCAAATACATTCTGAAAAAACTGATCGATTTAAACCGTCCCATTCTTTGGCTAGACGCCGATGCAATCATTTATCAAAAGCCCACCCTTTTTGAAACCCTCGACGCCGACATCGCCCTCCGCATTGTCGAAGACCTCCCTAACGACCACCCTTCCAAAATGATTTCCGGCACCCTCTTCTTTAACCCGACCCCTGCAGCCTTTCAAATCCTTCAAGACTGGGACCAAGAAACCGAAACCCTCTTCAAACAAGATCCCCACCTTTGGGACCAAGTCTCTCTCCGCAACGTTCTCCTCCGCTCCCCTGCAGCGATTCACCCTCTCGATAAGCGTTACTACCAAGTCTATAACAAAATCGCAGACGAGCAAACGCTAAAAGAAGCTCTCATCATCCACTTCCAAGCCTCCCGCACCCTTAAGAAAACCCTCAACCATGAAGTCGTCCCTTTCTGGGACGAAGCGGCCTTCATCGCCGAAAAAAAAGCCTCTCTTCTACAGCTGAAATAATACCATTTCTAAAAAATAAGTTGGTGAATGTTGCTTGTTCTTTTCGGTCAAAATTTAGTTTTCGATTTTGCTAACCAACAAGCGGTTAGGCTCATCTCCAAACTCAATTTTTCCTTGAAAATCTCAGCGCTAATTCTGCAACTTATTTTTCAGAAATGGTAT
>JAGROF010000026.1 GCA_020440405.1 Chlamydiia bacterium | reverse complement strand
GCTCAGCACCATTGATAATAAACGTCCCTTGTTCAGTCATCACAGGGATAGTCCCCATGTAAACCTCTTCTTCCTTAATGCCTGTTTCATCAGTAAGGCGGAACTTAACCTTTAGAGTGACGTTGTAGGTGATTCCTCGACGAATACACTCTTCAGGAGAGTACTTTGGAACACCTAGATTATACGAGAGATACTCTAAAACGGTTTTCTCATCATAAGATTTAATAGGGAAAATCTCTCTAAAGACTTCCTCAAGACCCATGTTTTCACGTTCATGGGGCAGTTTATCTTCTTGGAAAAACTGACGGAAGGATTTAACCTGGATTTCAATTAAGTTTGGAAGATCGATAATTTCTTCTCGGCCTCTAAAACTCACCCGTTCTGGGGGTCTTTTTAGCATGGAAATGCCTCCGTGAAATGGTTGATACGTTAAGTTTTCTAGTATGCGCAAAAGCAGAAACCCCTCTAAAGAGGTTTCTGCTAATCACTTATTGCCTAAACTCTAAGCTCTTAAACACCTTTAAGTGTAACCTTTGCACCTGCATCGGTGAGCTTTTTCTTGATCTCTTCAGCTTCCGCCTTAGGCGCACTGTCCTTTACAGCCTTAGGAGCTCCTTCAACGAGTTCCTTCGCCTCTTTTAAACCAAGACCTGTCACTTCTCTAACAACTTTAATGACAGCGATCTTCTTGTCAGCAGGAGCTTCGTCAAGCATCACTTGGAAATCAGTCGCTTCTTCAGCAGCAGCACCTGCATCTCCACCAGCTGCAGGAGCAGCAGCCATCATTACAGGTCCCCCTGCAGCGGCCTTAACATCCCATTTTTCTTCGAGGAGTTTCTTGAGTTTTGAAAGGTCTAGAACTGAAAGTTCGCTTAACGTATCTACGAGCTTTTCAATGTTTGCTTCTTGTTGTGGCACGGTTATTTTCCCCTTTGCGTTTATTGTTGTGATTCTTCTTTCTGAACCTTTTGGTCCATACAGCTAATGACTCCAGACATTGCAGCTTCCATAACGGAAACAACTCCAGATAGAGGAGCTTCAAGCACACCTAGGAACTGTGCTCTCATCTCTTCCTTACTTGGAAGCTGGGAAATCTCTTTAAGATCTTCGGGGGAGCACATTTTGCCTTCAAAAAGACCTCCAAGGATTTCAAGGAGCTTGTCATTATCTTTCTTAAATTTGTAGACAGCTTTTGTCGTTGCAACAGTGTCTTCTCCTGAATAAACGACACCAATATGCCCCGTAAGCATCTCTTTATCTACTTTAAGACCGGCTTCTTCCGCTGCTTTTAAAAAGACACGCTTTTTAACAACGCAGAAAAGTCCTCCAGTCTCTACCACAGAAGTCCGAAAATCTGACGTCAGGTTCGGATCCATTCCTTGGTAGCTTGCGAGAACAAACGAGCTTGACTCACTGAGCTTTTCTTTTATCTCATCTAAGAGAAACTGTTTTTCTTTTCTCATATTCTTCTATTTTCCTAACTAAGAGAGAGTGAATTTAAATCGATTTTCAGACCAGCGCCCATTGTTGAGGACACAAATAAGGAGCGCAAAAACTGTCCTTTTGCTGTTGCAGGTTTCATCTTTGAAATTGCACTTAGAAGGGACTCAATATTTTCAACAACTTGCTCTTTCGAAAACGAAAGCTTACCGACAAAGTTGTTGATCACCCCATTCTTATCGACTTTAAATTCAATTTTTCCTTTTTTCAAGTCTTCCACACCCTTTTTCACATCGGTTGTGACTGTCCCTGCTTTAGGTGTTGGCATGAGTCCTCGAGGTCCAAGAACTTTCCCGAGCTTACCGACTTCACGCATCATATCGGGAGTTGCAATCAGTGCATCAAAGCCTGTCCATCCCCCTTTGATTTTGTCGAGTAGCTCAACATCTCCTGCTTCATCCGCTCCAGCCTCTAAAGCTTCCTTCGCTTTGTCTCCCTTAGCCAAGACAACCACCCGAAGGGTTTTTCCTGTTCCATGAGGGAGAAACACCGTACTACGCACTTGTTGATCGGATTTTTTAGGATCAACACCTAGGCGCAAAGCAATCTCAACAGACTCATCAAATTTTGCAGAGGGAGAGCTTTTAAGCACTTCTACCGCTTCACCAAGACCATAACTCTTATCTTTATCGACCAGTTTTTGAATTTCTTTGTAGCGCTTACTTCTTTTTGTCATGTCCTTTACCCTTCTACAATATCTACACCCATCGATCTTGCTGTTCCTGCAACGATGCGGCAAGCAGCCTCATCAGAACGGACACGAAGATCTGGACGTTTTTTTTCAGCAATTTTTTTCACTTGTTCCATAGTGAGCTTTCCCACTTTATCACGATTCGGAACCCCTGACCCTTTTTCAATCCCTAATTCCTTGAGAATCATTCGAGAAATCGGAGGTTGCTTGGTAATGAACGTGAAACTCTTGTCTGAAAACACCGAAATTTCAACAGGAAGAATATCCCCTGCCTTATCTTGGGTCTTCGCATTATACTCCTTACAGAAAGCCATAATATTAAGACCCGCAGCACCCAAGGCTGGTCCAATTGGCGGCGCTGGACTTGCCTTCCCTGCTGGAATTTGTAACTTAATCTTCTTTTCAAACTTCTTAGCCATTTCTCTTCCTTATTCAACTCCTGCGTCTTCAGTCACTTCTTCAACTTGCCAGAACTCTAAGTCATCGACACGAGTGTCCCTTCCGAAGATAGAGACCATTGCGCTCAATCTTCCTTTTTCATGGTTTACTTCTAAGACCGTTCCAATAAAGTTGACAAAGACTCCATCTGTAATCTTGACATTATCTCCCACCTGCAACTTGTGCTTATAGGCAACTTCCCCCTTACGCGACTGGAGATCTTGAAGGATCTCAGCAACTTCTGAAGGAGAAAGAGGAACAGGCTTTCCCCCTCCTAAAAAGTCAATTACTCCGTTCGTCTCTTTGACATACATCCAAGAGTCATCGGTTAGAATCATCTTCACAAGCGCATATCCAGGCCAGAGACGCTTTTCACTAATTTTTTGCTCGCCTCGCTTCACCTCAGCAACATTTTCCGTGGGAACCACAATCTCTTGTACGATATCAGTCATTCCTGCTGCAGAACGATTCTCTTCTAGGTTTTTCTTCACCTTCTTTTCTTGCCCTGACATGACTTGGATGACAAACCATTGACCTTCCATATCTAATTTAAGCTCCTATTAATCGAACGAGATTGCCAACCCCATTGAGGATCAGGCGAATAAATAAATCGACCAGATAAATTCCAAGCCCAAGAAAGAAAGTTGCTCCAATTACAATCTTTCCGCACGTTCGCAGCTCGTCTTTCGTCGTCCAAGAAACACGCTTCATTTCCTCTTTCATCTCGTGGAGGAAACTAGCCTTCTTTCCTTTCTTCTTTTTTGCTGCGCTAAGTTCTGCTACTTTCTGTGAAACCGACATATCTGGTTTTTTCTTCATTGATCTTAATCTAATTCCTATCCGAGTGCGGAGGGATTCGAACCCCCGACCGTCGACTTTGGAGATCGATGCTCTACCAACTGAGCTACACACCCAAATGACTCTTACAACAGCAAGAGCCTTAAAGAGGCCCTTTCGAACCTCTTATTATCTTACCCTTAGGCTTATTGAAGGATCTTTGTAACCGTTCCAGCACCGATTGTTCGGCCTCCTTCACGGATTGCAAAGCGCATTCCTTCTTCCATCGCGACAGGGCTGATGAGCTCTCCTGTGAGCTCCACATTATCCCCTGGCATGACCATCTCTGTTCCTTCTGGAAGTGTCACAGTTCCTGTTACATCTGTTGTACGGATGTAAAACTGAGGACGATATCCCGTAAAGAAGGGCTTATGGCGTCCTCCTTCTTCTTTTTTCAGGATATAGACAGTTCCCTGGAACTTCGTATGAGGGGTGCAAGACCCTGGAGCCGCGAGGACCATTCCCCGTTCGATATCTTTCTTATCAACTCCACGAAGAAGAACCCCAACGTTCTCCCCTGCACGCGCCTCATCAAGAAGCTTGTTAAACATCTCGAGTCCAGTCGCTACACTTTCTCGTGTCTCACGGAGCCCGACGATCTGAATCTTATCATTGATCTTAATGATCCCTTTCTCAACACGTCCTGTTGCAACAGTTCCACGTCCAGAAATTGAGAAAACATCCTCAACAGGCATCAAGAAAGGCTTATCAACTTCACGCTCTGGGGTTGGAATTTTTTCATCAACAGCTTTCATGAGCTCGTCGATTTTGGCTTCCCATTCAGCTTCTCCCTCAAGAGCTTTTAAAGCAGACCCACGAATAATGGGACAGTCTTTATACCCTTGCGCTTCAAGCATCTCAGAAATTTCCATTTCTACGAGATCTACAAGCTCTTCGTCTCCAGCTCCAATCTGGTCCATTTTGTTGAGGAAGACAACGATAGAAGGAACACCAACTTGGCGCGCTAATAGAACGTGCTCTTTTGTCTGAGGCATAGGTCCATCTGTAGCTCCCACTACAAGAATCGCTCCATCCATTTGAGCCGCACC
>JAGROF010000025.1 GCA_020440405.1 Chlamydiia bacterium | reverse complement strand
GGTAGCGGCCTACCCAAACCATCAGAATGGGGAGAAGCCCCAAGAGAAGGGCACACCCTATTCCCCCTGCATACCCTAACGCCTTAAGAAAAATCCCTGGGTTAACCGTCACAATAATGATGGGCGGAATATAAATGATCGCACACAGCAGAACCTTTTTCCATCCAACTTTTGCAATCCGCAGCCCATCCGATAAAAAGTCTAAAAGTCCCAGAGTTACCCCTAAGAAAGAGGTAGTGAGAGCAAATGCACTAAAAAACTGCCCTGTCAAATAAATTGGAGAGTCAGGAAAAATCTTCCGCAACGGTCCAACAGCCGTTTGCCCCAGCGCTTCCGCTTGCTGCAGCCCATCCGGCCCCAGCGCTGGGACAATCCCCAAAATCAGATACTCCCATAAAATGTACCCAATAAAGGGAAGAGAGGTTCCCACCAAAATTGCAAAGCGGACCATCTTAGGGTGCCGCTCCAAATAAGTGGTTAAGCTCGGCACAATCCCCTGATAACTAAAAGAGGTAAACATCACAGGAAGGGCTAAGAACGCAGGAGCCCACTTCACCCGGGTAAGGTACTCGAACTTGACCTCCGTAAAACCTAGCACAACAAAAACAAAAAAAGATAACCCTAACCCAATCATCAGGATGAAGTTGATTCGATCAACAACCGCTGTTCCCAAATACACACAAAACCCAAAGACGGCTGAAAAGATGATCAATCCCAACAGATGGGGAATCTTCCCTCCAAAAAGGGCTACAACGAAGCCTCCTCCTCCATCTACATAGGCAATTGTCAAGCAGTAAAAGAGGAAGATGTAAAGGATCCATGCCACCCCTTTTCCAATAGGCCCCAAAAGGTGGTGAGCCATTGAAATAAGATTCGCGTCATTAGGCATCCATAAACAAATTTCTAAAAGAAGGAGTCCGGTGCATGCACTAAAAATCCAGCAAATTAAAAAAATCACTGTTGCAGGAAGAAATCCCCCCATACCGGTTACTACCGGGAGCGCAAGCATTCCTGCGCCAATGGCAGTTCCCGCGACTAAAAGGGCCCCACCGATCGCTTTTCTAAGTGAAAATTCCATAATATTGCAGCCTATAATAGGACAGTTTTCTTTTGAACGCAATAAGAAGCTATTCTCTAAAAAAAAAACATCGTGTATCCTACAGTTCTATGCAACCGAAACGATACTCTAAAGACCAACACGGCATTGACGTCCGACACATCGATCCGAAAGCGCTATACATCTTAGAAAAGCTGCGCGCCTCAGACCATACCGCTTATCTTGTGGGAGGGAGTGTCCGTGACCTCCTGCTTGGGAAAAAGCCCAAAGACTTTGATATTTCAACCTCTGCAAAACCTGAGGAAATCAAACGTCTTTTTCCTAGCGCCATTTTAATTGGAAAACGGTTCCGTTTGGCCCATGTACGCTTTGGAAAAAAGGTGATCGAGGTTTCGACGTTTCGCTCTGGAGATATTGAAAACGAAGAGTTAATTACAGAAGATAACATTTGGGGATCTCCCGAAGAAGACGTCTTAAGACGAGATTTTACGATCAATGGCCTCTTCTATGACAGCGAAAAAGAAGAGGTGATCGATTTCGTCGGAGGCTATCCTGACATCGAAAAAAAGATGCTTCGCGCTATTGGGCAACCCTTCCTCCGGTTTAAGCAAGACCCTGTGCGGATGATTCGATGCCTAAAGTTCAAAGCCCGATTTGGTCTCGAAGTCGAGGAAGACGCTAGGCTAGCTCTTATCGATTGTAAGGGGGAAATTACAAAAAGTGCTCAAGCACGCGTTTTAGAAGAAATGTTAAGAATGCTAGAGTCTGGGGCGTCGAAAAACTTCTTCCAACTCATGACCGATCATGGTCTGCTGCAGCATCTCCTTCCAGCGATTGCAGAACATTTAGAAACGCAAGAAGGGAATGAAATCTATTCCTACCTTGAAGAAGCAGACGGAACCCTCAAAGAACCCCACCACCCTAACCTGGAACGCCCTGTCCTGCTTGCCTGCCTTGCCTTTCCTCTCCTTGAAAGACATCTAAAAGTCCACTTCATCGATCGCGAGCGAATCCCCCATCTTGGAGACATTTACAAAGAGGCCAATCAAGTCATGGATGAGGTCTTCCACACCTTCTTCAAAATTCCGCGCCGCCTCCGTATCCGCACGCTCAGCATTTTAATCTCTCAATACCGGATCACCCCGTTCCAAAAGAAAAAAAATGCAAAAATCCGGATTCCCCGAGCTCCAGAATTTCATCTTGCCCTCCAATTTTTTGAGCTCCGCTGCCGTCTAGAGCCAGGGTTGCAAGACTTGCATGAGCAATGGAAACAGGCCTATGACGCTGTTGCAGATACCCTCCCAACCACTTTGAAAAAAAGGCGTCCCCGCCGTAAACCCCGACCACAAAAATGAAGCAAGTCGATACGCACACGTTTTTTGTAGGGCCTCCTCTTGAGGAGGGTCCCCTTCCCGCCCTTTTCTACTTTGCTCTTTCCGCTAAAGACAGCTTGCAAACCGACCCTTTCAATCAACCGGTTCAATTTTTAAGTCAGCTCCCCCTCAGGATCTTTTCCATGACGCTACCTGCCCACGAAAATGATTTTCCTCCTGAACAGGCAATGGACGTTTGGAAAGAGGAAAAAGGACGCATGATTCTTCCCTTTATTGAAAGGGCAAAAGCAAGGATTGAAGCCCTCAAACCCTCCATCACAAAATGTGCTGTCGCAGGACTCTCCCGGGGAGCCTTTATTGCATGCCATGTCGCCGCGGTTTGCCCTGAGATGTCCCACATTCTTGGGTACGCTCCTTTGACTCAACTCTCTTACGCCCCCCACCTCAACCTTGAGACACTGGTCCCCAAGCTTTACAATCGCTCCATCCGTTTTTATATTGGAAACCACGACACCCGAGTGGGAACAGAGCATGCCTTTGCATGCATTCATGCACTGGCAATCGAAGCCAACAAGCAGCGGGTGCGGAATGCTCCCATTGAAATGATCATTGGCCCTTCAACGGGATACCAAGGACATGGAACGCTCCCCCCCGTCTTTCAAGCAGGAGTGGATTGGCTCAAGCAGGAGCTTAAACTATGACAGACGACCTTTTTATCTTTGCAGGAGAAGTGAGTGGAGATCTCCATGGAGAAAAACTCCTCCGAGAGCTGTATGCACTTTATCCGACCCTTAAAGTCCGAGGTGTGGGGGGCCCGCGGATGCGCGCTCTAGGAATGGAATGCATCCTAAAGATGGAAGATTTTCAAGTGATGGGATTCATTGACATTCTTTCTTCTCTTCCCAAACTGGTCAAGCAATTCAATCTCGTGAAAAAGGATATCCTAAAAAACCCTCCTAAAGGAGTGGTCACTATTGATTATCCTGGGTTTAATCTCAGGCTCGCCCAGGCCCTGCAAAAGAAAAATTCTCCTGCTAAACGAATCCATTATATCTGTCCAACTGTTTGGGCCTGGGGAAAAGGGCGCATTCCAAAAATGGAGCATTCCCTCGATCAACTCCTGACCATCCTCCCTTTTGAGCCCGACCTGTTTACAAAAAAGAGATTAGAAGCCTCCTACGTTGGACACCCTCTGATCTCTCGCATTCAAAAGCACCCTTACGATCCTCAGTGGAATCAATCTTATGGAATTGAAAGTGAGCAGCAAATTCTTTCCCTTTTCCCAGGGAGTCGAGAAAAAGAGCTCCAACGCAACTTTCCCCTTCAACTTAAGGTTGCTAAGCAACTGCAAAAAGATCACCCCGGACTCTTGATTGCTGTGTCTTGTTCTGACCCAAAATTTCTCCCCTTCTTGCAGAAAGAAGCAAAAGGGATCCCTATTATTCAGCCAGAGCATACCTATGAGCTCATGCGAGCCTCTCACTTAGCCCTTGCCACCTCAGGTACTGTAACGCTTGAGCTCGCCCTTCACCAGGTTCCCACCGTTGTTACCTTTGCGATTAATCCCCTAGACGTTTTCCTCGCCCAAAAGATTTTTCGTATTCAACTTCCATACTATGCTCTCCCCAATATTCTCATGCACGGCGAGCTTTTTCCTGAGCTTTTTGGGCCTAATCTGACAGAAGAGGCTCTTTACCGTAAAGGGACAGATTTCATGATGAGTGAATGCATCCGATCAGAATGCATCGAAGGATGCCGAAGACTCAAGCAATCTCTGGGGAGTCAAGACGCGAGCCAAGAAGCGGCTCGCGTAATTTTAAGCACCCTTCAAGAGGATTAATAGCCGTTCCATCCGCGGTATTCGATGTCTTTTGTGAGATGTTTATTGACTACAAGCTCAACAGCTCCCCAGCGCCATCCTTTATAGCTAATGGTTTGAGATATTTGAAGGAGTAAGCATCCCCCTACCCAATAACCACTTCCCCAAAAGGCATGTTTATAATTTCGTTCAGTCACTGCTTGTTTAAACCCTTGAGCTCCCTTATATAAGGCCTTTGCTCCCCAATACATTCCCGCAGCAGGAGCTGAAAAGAGACCTCCAAAAACTGCAGAAACGCGTCCGGGATCTGCTTTCTGGGCACATTTGTAAATTCCAATGACTAGTGCCAATCGAATGGCTGTCATTGCAGCGATTTGCATTTTATGGTCATAGGTTCTGTCTGCCCCTCTAAAAGGACCGATCACAGGCTCAGGACAGATAAAGGGTAATAGTTGATTTCTAATAACACTCTGAAACATTGTAGCTCTCCTAAGTTACAATCAATGAAAGAGAAGAATGCTTAAAAAAAATTTTTAAATCAAATATTTTTTTCACAGATAATGTCGTCACAAGTTGTCCATCCTTTAAACCGTTGAGTATACGGAAAACATTTTTGAACCACCGAGAGCACAGAGGGCACAGAGATGTTTTTTTACTCCTTCTTCTCCGTGATCTCTGTGTCCTCCGTGGTTTTTATTTAGCCTATAATCCGCTCTTGATTTTATCGGAGATCCCCTGTAGCATTGATTTGCTATGGAACATGGGCTGAAAATATATATTGATCGTCTCACCGGCGAGCGGATGGAAAGGATCGAGGAACACCTAGGCCCTGAAGTAATGGATGTGGAGGAAAAAGACCTTCAATTCCATGCACCTGTGGCACTCAAGGGAAAAGCTTATCTCGCTGAAGACCACCTCATTATCCAATTAAAAATTGAAACGGAAGCCTGCATGCCTTGCGCCATTTGCAATGAGTTTGTGAAAAAAAAGATCGTTCTCAAGAATTTCTACCATACGGAAGAGCTTGTAAATATTCGAGGACAAGTTTACGATTATTCTGATCCTTTGCGAGAAGCAATTTTACTAGAAATCCCTTCTTATGTAGAATGTTTAGAAAATTGCCCACAACGGGATGAATTAAAGAATTACTTAAAACAAGGGAACACGCAGTTTCCTTTTAAGGACCTTAGTTAGGAGAAAACCAGTGGCCGTTCCACGTAACCGACACTCAAATGCACGCAAGAACAGTAAACGTGCGCACCACGCAAAAAAAGAGAAACATGTTGCAAGTTGCTCAAACTGCGGAAAAATGCACCTCCCTCACAGAATGTGCACATTCTGTGGATTCTACGGAGGACGCTCGATCATCTCGGAAGAGCAGGAGTAAAATCCCTCACCTTGGGATTGACTTATTAGGAGGAGATCTTGCTTCTCCTGAGCATGTGCTCGAAACCCTTCATGCTCTCTATTCAGAGATCGACGTTCCCTTTTGCCTTTCTATTTTTGCAACTCCCGAAATCGCGATTTCAATTGAAGACTTTAAAAAGGCCCATGACTTCAAAGAAAAAGAACTAGAAGTCATCGAGGTTGCAGAGGTGATCCATATGGATGATGACCCCCTGCAGGCTATTCGAAAAAAGAAGGGTTCTTCCATGTCTTTGGGAATGCATCTTCTTAGAAAGCGTCAAATCGATGCCCTCATCTCTACAGGAAATACCGGCGCCTTAATTGCGAGTGCCAAACTCCACCTTTCGATGCTCCAAGGGATTTCGCGTGCTGCGCTCATTACCCTTTTGCCCACAAAGCAACAACCCATTGCTGTGATCGATGTTGGTGCCAATATCCAATGCACACCGAAGCATCTTGTCCACTTTGCCCAAATGGGGGTTGCCTATCAAAAAGCGCGTGGCATCAAAACACCCTGCGTTGGGCTCCTCAATATTGGAACAGAGGAACAAAAAGGGCGGGCGGAACTCCGAGAAACTTATAAACTTCTTCAAGAATCTGACCTCAACTTTGCTGGAAATATCGAAGGAAAAGACGTATTTTCAGGAGAAATTCATGTTCTTGTCACCGATGGATTTACAGGAAATATTTTCCTTAAAACCGCCGAAGGACTCTCGGCTTTTATTCTAGATACGATGAAGAAAAATCAAAGCCTACTTCCCTTCTCAAAGCCTCTTCTCCACCGCTTAGAAGCTGAGCTCTATTCTGCAGAGCACCCTGGGGCGATCCTCTGTGGGGTCGATGGAATTATCATTAAGTGCCATGGGGATGCCAATCCCGAGGCCATCCAATGCGGCGTTCAAGGTGCCCTCAACCTGATTCAAGGAAATTTTCTTGACCGCATCAAACAAGAACTTCAATAAGAAAAATTTAGTGGAAAAACAATAGCTGCTCAGCTATGATTGGAATTTGCGAACGCATCTACACTGGTGAAACCGATGAAAGAAATTCTTCTAAATGTGACGTCCAAGGAAAAAAGATGTGCGATACTAAAGTTTGGGAAGCTTCAAGACCTCGTTGTTGAAAGAAAGACAAATCGACAACTCACCGGGAATATTTACCGGGGTGAGGTAATCAACATCTTGCACAACATCCAATCTGCCTTCATTGCGATCAATGAGGGAGAAAATGGATTTATCCATATTAGCGACATCGTGGAAAACACACAAAAATTCCAAGAGATGTTCGACATGG
>JAGROF010000024.1 GCA_020440405.1 Chlamydiia bacterium | reverse complement strand
CAGCTTGTTCGTGAAAAGCTTGTTGAAGTCAGGCCTTACCTCACTCAGGAAATTTTTGATCAAGTGAAACACAATCAGGCCGCGCGGACCTTTCTTATCCGGATGGGGTATCATCTTCCTTTGGATCAACGTCCTTTGTATGCTTATGACTTAGCCACAGCAATTCCCCTTGAACAACACATTTTAGAAGGGAATATTGCTGTTATAAAGGAGCTAGTCAAGGATGCTGAAACGCTTGAAGAGTTGGAAAGAACGGTTGAAGCGCTTCAAGTAGGGCTTCCCCATTTTCGTACGACGTGGATTTGGAGATATGTATTGGAAGGATATCTCGAAGCAAGTGGAAAAGATTTTAATGTCATTCGAAGGATCTTGGCAAAAGATTTGACGGCTCAAGAAGCGATGCCGAGAGGGGGGCGTCTCCTGACTTTCCTTTCAGCGTTTAATCGAGTTGAGGCGAGAAAGCTATGTGAAGAAAAACTAATCGATCCTACCCCCTACTTTTCAGAAGATGGGTTTCAGCATGCTGAGAAAGCGGAACGGACCTTTCTCCTTCAAGTTGGGTACGCTGCAAAAGTTCCAGAGCGGCAAGGAAAATCATACGACTATGCAACAGCCAACCCTTTAGAACCTCATATTGTCAAGGGAGAGGTTGATGCGTTAAAGCAGCTTCTGCAAAGAAATAAGCTAGCTGTCTTGGATGAAGGGCTTAAGGCATTGCAAGAGGAGCTTCCCCTTTTAAAGACAGATTGGATTTGGCCTCATGTTCTAGAAGGGTATTGTGCATGGCGGCGCTTGGACGATGTAGATGTCGACACGATGCTTTCGCTTCTCAATCGAGCGAAAACCTATACAGGAGAAAACCCTGTGGAAGCACTGAACCAGTTGCAGCTTCCTATAGGAGAAGGAAGTCTCTTAGAAAAGTTAGTCAGTTCGGGGCGAGCGGACCTTGCAAAGTGTCTTGTTGACGAGGGATTTTGCAAACTTAAGGATCATTACGACGAGAGCACTTCTAAATCCTTTGCATGGTTTGCGGTGCAAATGGGGTATCCCCAATTGATTCATGGAACAGGACAAGGGGATTATCAAGTAGAGGTAGAAGGAAATTTAGTCGAAGCAGCCCTGATCACATGTGATGTTGAGGGACTTAAGGCCCTGGCAGACAAAGAATTTGTGATGAACATTGTTGATGCCTATCGAGTTCTTTCTAAAGGAAAGGCTCCAGCAAAACCTCATTTTCCCCATTTAAGAACTCCCTGGGCATGGGAAGCTCTTGCTTACCATTATTGGGAAATAAAGAGTTATGATGAGTTTCTCTATCTTGTCAATGAAGGACTGTTTGATCCTCATGAATACACCCCTGGAACGCGTGGGCTTGCAGCTAGAAATCGAAAAACTTTCTTTGATGAAAAGAAGCCGGGAGGACTTCCTTTAGCAACGACAGAGGGTGAGGATGCAGAGAAGTGTCTTGCTCTTCTCCATGCAGGGTATGTGGGAGAGGCGCTATTTACGAATGCAGACGGTATTTCCCCGGGATTCTTAACGGTTAATCAAGCGATCATGTTTCGTGACAAGGCAGTTATCCGCTACCTTGCTGAGACACATGGATTTGATCGAATTTATCGAGGCTATCTTGAGGTAAAAGAACTCTATCCTTGCACCGATTTGAAGTGGATGTGGGATGCCCTTTTTACGATCCCATCCTCTCACTTTGCGCAATATGCGTCAGTCATGAAGGCCCTAGAAGTTCCTCCTCCTCCTGAGGAGTATCCCTTAACGGACCTTGTGACTCTTTTTGATAAGATCGACTTCTCCACGATTACAGATAGAGATTTGACAGATACAACAGGAGGCGGGAGTCAGGTACGCACTCAACGCGAGCTCAGAGAAGCAGCCGGAAAAGTTGCTAGTGGGGTAGAAGCTGGAAATCGTATCTATCAAATGACGGCAGCGGATCAGGCAAAATATAAAAGGCAGCTCCGTTGGATTATTCATTATCTGAAGCAAGACTTAGGAGACAATCAATATTTATCTGAAAGGGCGGGACGGATTTATGCAAGGATGTTCCTAGACTGCTTAGTCTGTCATAGCCGCTATAATGAAGTGTTTGATTGGGTCAGGCGGTCTCTTGGAAATCTTGAGGTGAGCTTTGATGGTTTTGAAGACCAACTGCAGATTCCTCTTGGAGAGCATCGTTCACATATTGTAGCACTTCTTACGGCTAGAGGTGGAGGGAGCACCCATACGCATGATAACCTTGTACACAATCTCAAAGTGAGTCGAGGCCTTCCTAATGATGCTGTTCACCATACACTTGGGGCAGCCTATGCACGTCAAGCAGATGCTGAGCGAGCCTTTGATGCGGAATATTCCCCTGGTGTGATCCTTGAAGTGCTCTACAGTCACATGAGAAGTAACGGAGATTTCTATGACCTTGTGGTGGATCAGCTTGGGAACCGTTTAGCCCCTAGATGGCATGGACAAGATCAGGATCTACGCAAAAGAGTGCAAAGAAGGGGAGTGAAAGAAAGATTGCCTCTCCAAGAGCTTGCAAGGGACTTTAAGTGGATGCCTCCTCGCGAAGAATTTTCTTTTAAGGAGCTTGTTGCAGGCTTAGGGCAATGGGGGCTTTCCCTAGAGGCCTATGTTGCAGCAAAGCAGAAAGAGATTGATGAAGACGAGAATCCTTTCGAGGAAATCTATCGGGAAGCGGCAAGAGAAGCAAAGCAACCTATGGAGCGCGCGCTTAAGGAAAAGTGGATTGCTTATGGGAAAGCTGAGGGAAGAGGGTACTTTAAGGAGGAAGAGACCGCTGATACTCTGACAGGGCAAGCTGTGATGATAAGAATCATGCAAAAAGATCAAGCAAAATTTCAAGAAGTTGGTGCGGATTTCCGAAGGGGGCCCGCTCCTCAAGAAGTGCTTGGTCTCGTTGCAAAGCACTTTGAGGTGCAAGAAGACATGACCCTTGAGGCCTTCTACCAAAAGCATCCAGAGATTCCAGAGGTGTTTCATGCCGCTGGTTTGAAGGCAAAGATGCTATCTGACGAAGCGGTCAAAGTGCACCTTGTCCAGGTAGCGTACCAGATGAAGTATGAGATTGCTCCTCTTGAGCTAGGGCAATATTTACAAGCTGAAGAGGTGGATGTTTTCATAAGAGAGGCAATTCCGATGGACAGAGAAGATGTGCCCAGACTTAGAGAGAAACTCCATCCTTTGGTACTTGCAAAGCTTTTGGTGGATATGGAGCACTTGGAGTCACGTGTTCCAGGAATGTATGAGGCTGTCTTTAGCGAAGAGGTGTCGGCGGGGGGAGCACCTGTTGGACGCAGAAGGAGTCCTGAAGAAAGACGGGTGACGCTCTTTAAGATGATTGTTCTGATGGCGGCGCTTTATGGAGGATACCGATGGTCCAAGAGCTCAATCATAGGGTCTCCCAAATGGTTTGCTGAAAAGATTTGGGGACAATCCTCTCAAGGGCAAAAAGTCTAAACACTTTGTGCCACAAGTCCTCAAAGTTCGTGCATAGTGGGAATGAAATGAAACTCCTTCTCTGTGCTCTCTCTGTTCTCTGTGGTATTTTTGTCTAAGAGTTTTTAAGCTTTTCGATGCGAACATCCAATGGAGGGTGTGTTGCTAAGAGGCTAAGAAACCCTCTTTTATTAGGCATGGCAATCATCAAAGCATTCAGTGTCGATTTCTGATTTGTGGGTTTTGTATTGCGCAAGGTTTCAAGAGCTGCAATCATATGCTCTTTGCGCGTGAGAATGGCTCCTCCACGGTCGGCACGGAATTCCCTTCGTCTTGAAAAGGCGCCGATGACCATGGCCCCAAAGATCATAAACACAATCTCAAAGAGAATCGTAAACAGGTAGTAGCTTCCAAAGGAAGAGCGGCGCTCGTTTGAACGTCCAGCTAAGGAAATTGCATAGGCAAGAATGCGCGCTAAAAACATCACGAAGGCGTTGACGATTCCCTGGATAAGCGTCATTGTGACCATATCGCCATTGGAGATATGTGTGATCTCGTGAGCCAAAACCGCTTCGAGCTGCTCACGATTCATCGTGTTTAAAAGGGTGGTGGACACAGCAACAAGGGAGCGTCTTTTAGTCGGGCCTGTGGCAAAAGCGTTCATTTGAGGGGAGTCAAAGATCCCCACTTCGGGAACAGCGGGGAGGTTGGCGTCACGTGCCAATTTGGCGACCATATGATATAGATCGGCGCGGCTTCCACTAGGCTCTACGATTTGAATCCGCATGAGCCATTTCGCCATCTTTCGAGAAAGGGCTAAAGAGATCAGGGCGCCACACATCCCCCAAATTAAGCAAAAGATCAGAAGCGCTTGCAGGTCGAGGCCATAAGCTGTGAGATAAGGTTTGACATTCAATAGCGACAAGACAATGGAAATGGTTGCCACGACTAAGCAGTTAATTAAGAAAAAAAGAGCGATTCTTTTAAACATGAACCTATCCAGTATTAAAGGGTTTGTTTGATTTCTTCGGTTTTTGAGCAGATTTTTTCTTTTCATTTTGACCACATTGTCCATGAGACAAGAGGGCAAAATGAAAAGGAAAAAGATGCCAAAAAGCGTGGAATAAAAAAACATCTTTAATGCTGGATAGGTTCATAGATAATCTCCTCATCTGATACCAATGATACCATTTTTTGTTCATTTCTATCCACACTTAGAAGCGAAAGAATATTTTAATTAAAAAAAGGGGAAAGTTTGATTGCATATAAATATCACGTGAGTAAAAAATCGGGACTTATTTGGTAAAAACCAATGAGTGTAAATTGTCAAAAATTGTCAGAGCTGATTTCCGCCCCTCAAGTATTTCTCAGTTAAAAAAGGCCCTCTCCGATGAACACCTCTCTTTTGTTTTAATCACATGTTCTAAACCCTCCAAAGAGGGAAAGATGAATGTTGAGATGGACTATAATGGAGATCCGGCCTTAATTGCTTACTTGATGAAAAATGCGGAGAACTATTTAACGTAAGTTCCACTTTTAAGCGCATATACCCTCTAAGCGTTTTCATAGGAACTTCTGACACAATTTTGCTCGGAAATAGCTTTTAGTGGCTATTCCCCTCGCAAAATTCTGCCACACCTTCTCTATGAAATTCGCTTATTCTCAGCACGCTTAAAAGTTGAACTCACGTTTGGAAATAAACCACTCTTCATGTATCCTTCTTAAAAAGGAGAGCAGATGATTGAAGAGTATGACAAGTGGTTCGAAGCGCATCGTGAAGCGCTTCTAGATGACTTTTTTACGTTTCTTAAGTTTCCCAGTATTAGTACCGATCGTGCGCATCAGAAAGATATGGTAGCGTGCCAACAGTGGCTTGCCTCTTATATGGAAATGTGTGGTTTGGATGTTGAGGTTTGGGAAACTGCGGGGCACCCGGCTGTATTTGGGCAGGCAAAGGCGCGTGAAAAAGGGGCACCGACGCTTCTCTTTTATGGCCATTACGATGTGCAGCCTGCGGTTCCGCTGAAGGAGTGGCAGAGCCCTCCGTTTGAACCTGAGGTGCGCGATGGGGTTGTCTATGCAAGGGGGGCGATTGATAACAAAGGACAGGGATTTTATACGCTTTTAGCGGTGCGGGCCTTTCTTGAAAGGGTGAAAGAGCGCAAAGTGCATATTAAAGTGCTGATCGAAGGAGAAGAAGAAGTTGGGAGTCCCGGATTAGAAGGAATTGCCGAGGCAAAAAAAGAGGCGCTGCAAGCTGATCATGTTTTTGTGGTCGATCTTGATATGGCGGGGCAGGGCAAGCCGGCGGTCACTTTAGGAATACGAGGAGTGGCAAATCTCAATGCGACGGTGACTAATTCTAAGAGCGATCTCCACTCGGGAATGTTTGGGGGCATGGTATTAAACCCTGCGCGTGCTTTAAGTACTGTTTTGGGAAAGATGTGGGATGCGCAAGGCAAGGTACAAATTCCTGGATTTTATGACGCTGTTAAAACCTTTTCAGAGAAAGAGCTGTCGGTTTTAAATTGGGATGCTGAGGTGGAAGAAGAGGCAAAACCGCTTGAGATCCGCGTGTTTCAAGGAGAGGGGGAGTATTCCCTTTTGGAATCGAATTGGATCCGTCCGACTTTAGAAATCAATGGAATGGAAAGTGGGTATACGGGTGAAGGGTTTAAAACGATTATTCCTGCTAAGGCTTCGGTCAAGCTTTCTTGTCGCCTTGTGCCAGAGCAAGATCCTGAAAAAGTCTTGGAAGGAATCGCGGCGTTTTTGAAAAAAAATCTTCCAGAAGGTATAGATTTAAAATTGGAATGGGGACATGGCACCCCAGGAGTGGTGACCTCTCCAGAATCGGCGACGGTGAAAGGGACCATGAAGGCTTATGAGTGTGTTTATCACACTCCGTGTGTGCGTCAACTTTGTGGAGCTACGATTCCCATTGTTCCCACTCTAGCGCACATTTGTGGAGGAGAACTGGTGATGATGGGGGTAGGACTTACCACCGATAATATGCATGCCCCCAATGAATGTATGGGACTCGATCGTTTTAAAGAGGGCTTTTTATCGGTGACCCAAATTTTAGAGATCTTTTCGGGCGGAGGTTTAGATGGCTCGTATGAATGATATCATTAAGAGGTGGGCAGACTTTTCTGATTCAGAAACAAAGCCTCTTTTTTGGATGCTTTTGGGGCCTCTTCTCATGATGCTCACCATTACCCTTTCAGCCCCCTTTATGTCGACTCCATTTCTACCCCTTTGTGCTGTGGCAGGACTGGTGGTATCTTGGCGGTTTCGTCTTAGCGGATTTGCCCTGACACTCATGGGTCTTGTTCTCTATTTTGCTCTGACATACCTCTTTGGACATAAAGATATTTTCCTTTGGAAAATAGGGTGGGGACTGTCCTTGGTGATGGGGCTTACCATCTCTTTCCTTTCCATGGAAGAGCTGAAAAGTTACTATGCAAAAGTGAAAGAGGGAAAAGAAAAAGCCTTAAGTGAATTGCAAATCTCTCTCCATAGTTTTGAAGAGAAAACCGCGACAGAAAAGCGAACCCTAGATCAGGAAATTGAAACCCTCAAGGAGGAACTTTCCTCTGCGCGGGAAGAAGTGGAAGCGCTTCTCAATCTTGTAGAAGCGAGTCGGATTGAATCAGACAAGGTCTATAAGCAAAATGATCACCTCACCCATGAATCGCTTCAAATGCACCGCGAGCTCGAAACTTTGAAACTCAACCTCAAAGAACATCTTAGCACCCTTTCTGGAATTGAGGAAGAGCACCAAATTTTGACCCAAGTTTCGAAAGAGCGCCTTAAGAAGCTTAACATCTACCGCGTTGAACTCTATCAGTCGCGCCTTCTCAACGACAGCTACCAAAAACAACTCCAAAGAGCGCGTGAGTACTTCCTTTCTCAAAAGAAGAAGAAGCCGACAGCAGCGCCTCCTCCTTCCTCTAGTCAAAACCGTGTGCTTCAAACCCTCGAAAAGGATAAAGGGACAATCAAAAAGGCCTACGATAAAATCCTTGATGAGTACCAAACGGTTAAAAAGGCCCTCGAAGAGGGAACCGCTCGTCTCAAAAAAGCTCCCGATGACACCCTTGCGCACGAGGTGCAGACCCTCACTACTGCTGTCAAAGAGAAAAAGCAAAAGCTGGAGCAAACCAAGTCAGAACTTGTGGGGATCGAGCGGGAGATTTTTGTGATCAAAAAACAACTTCAAGAGCAAAGAACTTAAAGTGTAGCCTTTTTTGAGGATTAGTTATATCAGCCTGAAGGTGAAGGATTCTTGTTTCAATAAGATAAAAACACCACAGAGGACAGAGAGAGCACAGAGAAGCGTCAATTGCATCTCTGTCCTCTGTGGTGTTTAATCTACTAGGGAAGGGTTAGGATTTCGTAGCTGTCTTCGGTGATGAGAAGGGTATGTTCCCATTGCGCGCTGGGTTTGCCGTCTGTTGTGCGGGCTGTCCACTTGTCTTTTGAGTCGATCACTCCAGAGCGGACGCCGGCATTGATCATCGGTTCGATGGTAAAAGTCATGCCAGCTGTTAAGGGAATATTGGTATGGTTATAGCAGTGTGGGATTTGGGGCGCTTCATGGAACTCTGTTCCGACACCATGGGCGACAAACTGATTGACAACTGAGCATCCTTCAGACGTGGCGTAATCCTCGATCACTTGTCCAATTTCAGAGACCATGACTCCTGGCTTGAGGATTTTAATTGCTCGCATGAGGCATTCATAGGAAACGTCGACGACTTTTTGCTTTTCCTCTGTGATCTCTCCGATACACACCATGGCACTGCAATCCCCATAATAGCCATTCAAAATAGAAGTGACGTCAATATTGAGAATGTCTCCGTTGACAAGGGGGGTGTCGTTAGGAATTCCATGGCAAATCACTTCATTGAGCGATGTGCAAATCCCCTTAGGAAAGGGGGGGTGTCCATATCCCAGTGCCGCGGGTGTTGCCCCTGCTTCTTTGTGAAGTTTTGTGGAGAGGTCATCGAGGGCTTGCGTTGTGATTCCCTCTTTTGCCAAAGCGCACACCTCTTTTAAAATCGTGGCGGCGAGCTTTGAGGCGGCGCGGATCCCTTCGATCTGCTCAGGGGTTTTTAAGATGATTTGATAATTCTTAAAATACGCGTCTTTTTGAGATTCAAAATTTTTAGGGGGGAGGAAGGGATGGTGGCACTTCTTCCATTTCTTTCCACTTCCACACCAACACGGGTCATTTCTCGAAATCATGGTTAAAATTATAGGGGACTCTTTAACTGCTGTCTATAGAAAACTCTGTGGAGGGTTAACCCGTGTGCCGGAGCGGTCATCCCTGCCTTTTTGCGGTCCTTTCTCTGCAGGAGCTTTTGCGCCATCTCAAGGGTGAGCTTTCCCTGGCCGACGTAGACCAGTGTTCCGACTAGGTTGCGCACCATTTTATAGAGAAAGTTGTCCCCTTCAACCTCGATCCGAAGGCCCGTTTCTTCTTCAAAAATGTCGATGCGACGGAGGGTGCGCACCGTTTCTTCGGGGCGGGGAAAGTTTGTTAGGGCAGCAAAGTCATGAGTCCCGACAAAGTAGCTAGAGGCCTCTCGCATTTTTTCGCAATCTAGTGGGGTATGAAGGTGCCAAGAAAAATAGCGGCGAAAGGGGGATTGGACGGGACCTAAACAAATGTGGTAATGGTACTCTTTCCCCTCATTGTCTAAGGTAGGGTGGAACCCTTCATCGACCTCTTTGAGCGCTAAGACTCGAATGGTTTTAGGGAGGAGTTGGTTGAGGCTAATGAGCAGTCGGTCTAAATCTAGTGCCTTGCTTGGTTTGAAGTTAACGACTTGGCCTGCGGCATGGACCCCCGCATCCGTGCGCGATGCCGCTTGCAGCTGGAAGGGCTCTTGGTAAATTTGTTCCAAGACCTTCCGCAGCGTTTCTTCGACCGTGGGACCATCGCCCCCTTCCTGCCAACCCAGGTAGGGAGTCCCATCATAAGATAGAATCACTTGAATATTCATGGAATCTATGATGCCACAACAGGCTATTTCTTGAGAAAGAGACTGATCCCTTCAAGAAACATTTGAATCGCAAGCAGGGTTAAGAGAAGGCCCATGAGGCGCTCACATGCAATAATTCCTCGCGGTCCCAGAATTTTTTTGAGAAAGGGGGCGGTAAATAAAATGAGTGTCGAAAACGCCCAGGCAATGCAGACCGATCCAATGAGCAAAGGCATCGTTTCTCGGTGGGAATAGATCATCACCGCAGCTAAAACCGAAGGACCCGCCACCAGCGGAATCGCCAGAGGCACAATAAAAGGCTCCCCTTGCTCTGCCCCTTCCATCCCATAACTCTTTCCACTTGGAAAGATCATCTTGACCGCAATCATAAAGAGGATAATTCCCCCTGAAATTAAGATTGTTTCCTGCCCCACATTCAAAATATTGAGGAGGTATTCGCCGACAAACGTAAAGAGAATAATCACCGCAAGGGCAATCAATAGCTCCCGGATAATGATGACCCGCTGCCGCCTGGGTTCGATATCTTTCAAGACCGCAATGTACACCGGAATATTCCCAATTGGGTCCATCATGAGAAATAGAGCAAAAGAGATTGTAAACAGGCTATGGTTCATGAACCTATCTCATAATAAAGGGCTTGTTTGATTTCTTGAATCTTTGAGCAGATTTTTTCTTTCCATTTTGATCA